>CAJQPH010000086.1 GCA_905480165.1 uncultured Flavobacteriales bacterium | reverse complement strand
ACAACCATAAAATGGGATATAAAAAGTGGTAAAACGAGATACATTAATGATGACCAAGAATATTCAATTAATGCAACCAAGGAAGGATACCTAATTAATAAGGAGTCTGCTAAAATATCAACGGTCGGTTTGAACGAAAGTCAAAGCTTTATCGTGGAAGTTGAGCTTGTACATATTGAAGAAGACATTAGAACTCCAGAGGTACGTTATCCATTAAATCAGTGGGATTTTGTAAATGATGAAACCTGTATGTCTAAAGATTCCCTTTTATTTCTTTCGGATCTATTATCGAGCCACCCATACATTACTATTGATTTATTTTCACATACAGATTCAAGGTCTTCTGCGAAATACAACCAAGTTTTATCGGAGAACAGAGCAAAAGCCGTTTATAAGTTTTTGGTTGAAGAAAAAGGAATAGATCCAAGAAGAATCCAGCCTATTGGAATGGGGGAGGCAGAGCCTGCAACCTGGACCAATGAGGATGGAGGGGAAGTTTTATTAACTGAAAAATACATTAATAAATTTCGTTCTTCAGACAAAGCAAAGTTTGAGCAATTACATCAAATCAATCGTAGAACAACTGCTCGTATTACAAGTCAGGAGTTTGACCCAAATACGGCCCCGGAAGCGAATGCTGAGTGGATGGAGTTTAAGCCTTTAAAGTAACTCTGAAGAAGCACTTACCTTTATAATTAATGAGAAGAAACATTCAAAAAATACTCTTTTTTTTTGAAATGCAATCCTATGGTGTGTGTGAATGGTGGGCACGCAAATTAGGTATTCGAACTACCAAAGTTCGCTTGGGATTTATTTATTTTTCGTTTGTAACCTTAGGGTCTCCTTTATTGATTTATCTTATAATGGCTTGGCTACTAGAACATAAACATTATTTTACATTTAAAGCAAAGATAAAAAGAAGTATTTGGGAGCTATGAAAATTCTTATTACCGGAAGTAATGGTTTATTGGGACAAAAGATCGTCAGGCAGCTTTCCAATAACTCCAAATTAAATTATCTTGCTACTTCTCAAGGACAAAACAGGAATAGTGCATGTCCTTCAACAAATTATTCCTCTTTAGACATTACAAACGCCGTCGAAGTATCAAATACAATATCTAAATATTCTCCAGACTATATCATTCACACAGCAGCTATAACTAACGTTGATTATTGCGAATTAAATACATCAGAATGTGAGAAGGTAAATGTTACAGGAACAAAGAATCTATTTGATGCCGCGAAAAAAAATGGAACTCACTTTCTATTTTTATCAACTGATTTTGTGTTTGATGGCAAAAAAGGGAATTATAAAGAAACAGATAAGCCGAATCCTTTGAGTGTTTATGCAAAATCTAAATTAGACGGAGAGCTGATATTGATGAATTCTAATTATTCAAATTGGTCAATTGCACGTACCATTATTGTATTTGGTGAAGGAGAGAACTTATCTAGGTCCAACATTGTACTTTGGGCAAAGGAGGCTTTATCCACGGGTAAAGCACTTAACATTATTGATGATCAGTTTCGAGCCCCAACCTGGGCAGATGATTTGGCTTGGGGTTGTATTCAGATTTGTGTACAAAAACGAAAAGGAATATATCACCTTTCAGGCCCCGAATCTATGTCAATATTCGATCTCGTAATGCGAATTGGAAGCTTTTTTAAATTAGATACATCCTCAGTGAATAGAACGGATAGTAGTTCTCTAAATCAACCTGCAAAAAGACCTCCAATAACTGGATTTGATTTGTCAAAATCAAAAAAGGATCTAGGATACGAACCCAAAACTTTAGAGGAGAGTCTTCTTCTTTTATCCTAAAGTTAAAAAGACTATCTTCGAAACGAAATTTATTAAAACTTAAATTAGATTACATGAAAAAAGTATTTTTTATTTTACTTGCCTCATTCATGCCTTTTATTTCATTGGCATCTGAGAAAGGGTTAGATCAGAAAATCGACGAAGCATTTAAGCCTATTTCTGATTTTATTTCTGGCATAATCTTTTTTGAAGTTTTTGGTGCCCCTTTTGTTTTAGTTCTTTTGGTTTTTAGCGCATTATTTTTTACGCTTTACTTTGGATTCCCAAATTTCCGATATTTTGGAAAAGCCATAAACGTAGTAAGAGGGAAATATGATCATGTTGATCACCCGAGCTCGGGCAATCAGGATTTGGCCGTTGATGGGGATATTAAGGATACTATTAAGGATGAAAGTAAGGAAGGAGAGGTAACACACTTTCAAGCTCTAGCAACAGCGGTGTCAGGAACTGTTGGAAACGGGAATATTGCTGGAGTTGCTTTGGCTATCGCTTTAGGTGGCCCAGGAGCTACTTTCTGGATGATTGTATGTGGTTTGTTAGGGATGTCTTCTAAGTTTGTTGAGTGTACTTTGGGTGTTCAATATAGAGACATTGATAAGGATGGAACCGTTTATGGCGGCCCCATGTACTACTTGAGTAGAGGTTTAAAAGAAAAAGGCTTTGCTACATTGGGAAAAATAACGGCAGTATTATTTGCCATTTTTTGTATTGGGGGCTCATTTGGTGGAGGGAATGCCGCACAAAGCAATCAGGCAACAATTGTTTTAAAGGATTTAATGGGTTTAAGTAGCACAAGTGCAGGTGCTGTAATCGGAGTAATTTTAGCTTTAATTATTGGAGTTATCATTATTGGTGGTATAAAAAGAATTGCTTCTGTTACAGAGAAAGTAGTTCCTTTTATGGCCGTAATGTATTTAATAGCTTGTTTATATATCATTTTGACAAATTTCTCATTTATAGATGATGCTTTCTCTTTGATCTTCTCCGAGGCATTTAATCCTAAAGCGATTGGTGTTGGGGGTGTGATAGGTGTGTTGTTGGTTGGATTTAAAAGAGCAGCCTTCTCGAATGAAGCAGGTGCGGGATCTGCATCAATTGCTCATTCTGCTGTAAAAACAAAATATTCGGCTTCAGAAGGCCTTGTCGCCTTGTTAGAGCCATTTATTGATACGGTGGTAATCTGTACAATGACAGCTTTAGTAATCATCATTTTCAATTTTGGAGGAGGTTCCGGAAAGCAACAATTCCAATATGGAAAAGTTGAAGTTCAAGAAGAGTTTCAAGGAGTAGCGATCAATGGCGAAATATTAAAAGTAGAAAATGACACCATTAACTATAATGAACTTCTAATTCCGAAGGAAAAGAAGGGCTATTTAATTCCTGTTTCTGAATCTAAAGACACTTTATATACAGCATCCAATTATGCCACTATAAATGGTTTGCATTTCAAAAAAGAGGGTAAAGAATACATCATTGGCGGAGAGAAACACAAAAACTTTAAGGGAAAGGTCATGATAGACGGAAAGCTATATGAAGGTGCAGGAATTACCACTCAGGCATTTGCCGAGTATATTCCTTTTTCAAAGTGGTTTTTGACTATTGCGGTTGTATTATTTGCGGTATCAACCATGATCTCATGGTCCTATTACGGGCTTCAGTCATGGAAGTATCTATTTGGTAGAGGAAAAGGGGCTGATATGGCTTACAAACTGCTCTTTCTTCTTTTTGTTGTAATAGGAGCTTCAGCCAGTATGAGCTCTATTTGGGACTTCTCAGATGCTATGATTTTTGCGATGGTCTTTCCCAATATGATTGGTTTATTCTTCTTGTTTCCGGTTGTTAAAAAACAACTTTCGAGGTATTTAGAAGCCATTAGATCATCTAAGGAACCGAACGATAAATAACTATTGGTCTTAATTTAAATTTTATAAAAGATTCATTTTATATTTCTAAGCATAAACGAAGAGGTGTCGTCGTATTCTTTCTCTTTGGGTTATGTATATTGTTACTTCCCAGAGTCTTGGGTTATTTTAAAGATGCTCCAAAACCCATAATTAAATCTGAGCATATAGAGCGATTTGAATCAAAAAAATCACTTACAGAAAAAAAAGAATCTAAGAAAACGTCTTATACTAAAAAGTATTTTGCTCCGTCCTGCAGATTTAATCCAAATGAATATTTGCTAAAGGATTGGATGGCTTTGGGTTTGTCAATGAAACAAAGTCAATCGGTAATTAATTTTATCCAGCGCGGTATCCATTCAAATAAGGACTTAGAAAAAATATACGTTATGCCCGCAGAAGTCTTTTCTTTGATTAAAGATTCCACATTTTACCCTCAGAAAGAAAAAACAGAAAACAAGAAATATGAAGTAGACACTTTAATTAAAGTGGAATTACTAGATATCAATTTAGCATCAAAAGAAGACCTGATTCAATTAAAAGGAATTGGAGAGTTTTATGCAAAACAAATCATAAAATACAGAGAAGAGCTTGGGGGATTTATATTCATTGAACAGCTTCTTGAAGTTTGGAAGATGCGTTTAGAAACTTATCAAATGGTGACTCCTCAAATCACACTTAATATACACAACATTGAAAAAATAAACATTAATACATGCACAATTGATGTTTTGAAAAAGCACCCTTATTTGGATTATTATCAAGCCAATTCCCTCATTAAAATGAGAATGCAAAGAGAAAAGTTTTCTGAAATTATTGAGATTCTAGATTCCAAATTGATTAATGAGGAAGAATTTGAGAGAATCTCTCCGTATTTGAGCCTCTAAGTAATTGAAAATTGATTTTATAAATTTCTTAGGCATTTATTCCAAATCCTCATAAAGCTTGGTTAAATTTGCAACATGACATTGGAAGAAAATTTAAAATCTGTAATACGCGATGTTCCTGATTTTCCAAAGCCAGGAATTTTGTTTAAAGATATTTCTACGATCATGTTGGATGCTGAACTTTCAAAAGAAGTTTTGGCCCATTTAAAAGATCTGTATCAATCCGAATCAATTGATGCTGTTGCAGGAATTGAAAGTAGAGGTTTTCTTTTTGGCTATCCTTTGGCAATGGAGCTCGGGGTTCCATTCATTCTTATTCGAAAAAAAGGAAAGCTTCCATATAAAAAGAGGAGTCATTCTTATGAACTTGAGTATGGAAGTGCAGTCATAGAAATGCATGAGGATGCCGTGAAAACAGGTCAAAAGGTACTTATTCATGATGATCTTTTGGCTACAGGAGGATCTGCATCTGCCGCCGCTGAGCTTATTAAAAAGTGTGGTGGTTCAGTATTTGGATTTAACTTTTTGGTCGCTTTGGATTTCCTGAAAGGAGATGAAAAGTTAAAAAACCATTCCTCTAATATTATTAATTTAGTACGCTATTAATTTAGAAAAAATCAATCAATCAATATGAATTTTGAGCTTAATGAAAATCAGCAAATGATTTCACAAATGGTACGAGACTTCTCTGAAAAAGAGATACGTCCAAATCTTATTAAATGGGACAGTGAAGAGTTCTTTCCTGTCGATACGATGAAAAAAATGGGTGAGCTTGGATTACTCGGTATTTTTGTTCCGGAGGAGTATGGAGGGTCTGGATTTAGTTATTTTGAATATGCTACCGCTCTTATGGAATTAGGTAAGGTTTGTGGTGGGGTAGGACTGAGCGTTGCTGCTCACAACTCATTATGCACTGGACATATTTTGTACCATGGAAATGATGCTCAAAAGAAAAAATATCTCCCAAAACTTGCTAGTGGAGAATGGATTGGAGCTTGGGGGTTAACTGAGGCGAACACAGGTTCTGATGCAATGCGTATGGAAACAACGGCAGTTCAGAATGGAGATGAATGGGTGCTAAATGGAACAAAAAATTGGATTACTCATGGTCTTTCTGGAGATGTTGCTGTCGTATTGATACGAACTGGAGATTTATTAGACAGTAATGGGATTACTGCATTTATTGTTGAGAAAGGTACGCCTGGTTTTTCTGCTGTGAAAATAAAAGACAAATTAGGGGTTCGTGCAAGTGAAACGGCAGAGCTTATTTTCGATAACGTCCGTATCCCAAATGAAAATGTAATTGGAAATGTAGGAGAAGGATTTAAGCAGGCAATGAAGGTTCTGGATGGAGGCCGAATTTCTATTGCTTCTTTGAGTTGCGGAATGGCCAGAGGGGCATTTGAGGCATCGGTTCAATACGCTAATGAAAGGGAACAGTTTGGAAAACCAATTGGTAAATTTCAAGCAATCGCTTTTAAGCTGGCTGATATGGCAACTGAAATAGAGGCGGCAGAATTGTTGACTTTTCAAGCAGCATATCTAAAGAACAATAAAAAACCAGTAACAAAAGAGGGTGCATATGCAAAGTATTTTGCTTCAGAAGTATCCGTGAGATGTGGCAATGAAGCTGTACAAATTATGGGTGGATATGGTTATACCAAAGAGTATCCGGCAGAGAAGTTTTTACGTG
The DNA here is from genome assembly GCA_905480165.1 of uncultured Flavobacteriales bacterium. GTDB lineage: Bacteria > Bacteroidota > Bacteroidia > Flavobacteriales_D > Crocinitomicaceae > UBA952. The sequence goes on along the minus strand of CAJQPH010000086.1, from coordinate 1,923 downwards.
ATTCTAAGCTTATGACTATAGGTGAAGGAACATCAGAGATACAAAAAATTGTAATTTCAAGAGAAATTTTGAAATAATTTGTTGGAACATTTATAAAATAGCTTATCTTTGCAGTCCGATATAAAATAAAATATCCGTTTACTATGTTAATTATACCAATAAAAGAAGGCGAGAACATCGAAAGAGCATTAAAAAGGTACAAGAAGAAATTCGAAAAGACCAAAGTAATGCTACAATTACGTGGAAGAAAAGAATTTGAAAAGCCTTCAATTACAAAAAGACAACAAATTATTCGTGCTTCATACAAGCAAAGAATGCAATCATTGGAAGCGTAACCTTCTACAAAAATATACGTTAAAGAAAGGAGTCATAAGACTCCTTTTTTTATGTTCGATAAATTCATTTCATATCTACAATTTGAAAAGCGATATTCCAATCATACGATATTGGCGTATCGACAAGACCTTGATTCTTTCAAGGAATTTGCCGAATTAGAGAAAATAGCTGAGTTTTCGGATCTGTCATCATCATTTATACGGTCCTGGATTGTATATCTCATTGAAGGCGGGATGAAAAATAAATCTGTCAATCGAAAGCTCGCCTCGTTAAGAACTTTTTATAAGTGGCTTCGAAAGGAAGGAGTGGTAGACCATTCACCTATGACAAAAGTCATAGGCCCAAAAAGCGAAAAACACTTACCTGTTTTCGCTAAAGAGTCTGAACTTTCATTGCCGAATATGGAGCATTTGTTTACAGAAGATTTCAGCGGACAAAGGGATGCTTTAATGCTAGAGCTCTTTTATCAAACGGGAATGCGATTAAGCGAATTAATAGGATTAAAGATATATGACGTACAAGGGAATCAAGTTAAGGTTTTAGGGAAAAGAAATAAAGAAAGAATTATTCCAATTTCTGATGGCTTGGTCAAACAAATTGAATTATATGTAGTTGCAAGAAAGGATGTCGCTCAGAATAATGACTCTCTCCTTGTACTCAATAGTGGTAATAAACTATATCCAACCTTTGCATATAGAAAAATAAATTATTATCTTGGAGAGGTAACGAGTTTAGATAAAAAGAGTCCACACATTTTACGACATACTTTTGCAACGCATATGCTAAACAGGGGAACGGGGTTGGAAACGCTTAAAGATTTATTAGGCCATGCCAATTTAGCGGCCACCCAAGTATATACGCACAATTCGTTTGCGCAGTTAAATTCAATTTATTCACAAGCTCACCCGCGTGGGCACAAAACCAATTAAATATGGATACTCAGATGCACGCCATTCATTTTAAAGCAGATCAAAAATTATTGTCATTTATTCAAGAGAGACTGAATAAACTAGAGCAATTTAATGACCAAATTGTATCGGCAGAAGTTTATTTAAGACTAGATAAGGACCGTGAGAAAGAGAATAAAATAGCTGAAATTAAATTGCATGTGCCAGGAAAAGAAATGTTCGCAAAGAAGCAATGCAAAAGTTTTGAAGAAGCAACAAATGTTGCTGTAGAGGCTTTGAGAAGACAGATCATGAAGGAAAAATCCAAATAGATTACGGAATCCTATTATTTATTTTTTAATGAGGAAATCAGTTTTGTTTTTTGTTGTTCTTTTCTGTGTTTTTTTTTCCAATGCGCAAGAATTAACAAAAAACGAAAAAGAGCTCTACAAATTGATGATGGAATATAGAAAGAGTAAAAAACTTTCTATAATTCCATTATCAAAATCATTAATTACCGTAGCACAAATACACAGTCGTGATTTGGCTCAAAACCATTCCAATAATGACATATGTAATGCGCATAGTTGGTCTAATAATGGAGCATGGGAGTCGTGTTGCTACACTTCGGATCATGCAAAGGCAAGCTGTATGTGGAATAAGCCTAAAGAACTGACGAGTTACAATTATCCAGGTTATG
>CAJQPH010000085.1 GCA_905480165.1 uncultured Flavobacteriales bacterium | reverse complement strand
GCTTTGGTCACAGAATATGGCTGGGAGGAGCTCGGCTACCGCATAGACATTAGGTGCTTCAATTATGACCCTTCTATAAAGTCAAGCTTAAAGTTTTTAAGACGCACGCCTTGGGCCCGAGAAAAAGTAGAACGCTTATATTTAAAAACATTTTAGCATCGTGTAAAAAGAAGCTGAATAAAGAAAGCCCTACCACACACAAGCAAAGTTTTATCAATACATAATCTGCTTTCTGTATTTAATAATTTGGTATTTTCGGTACCTTAAGGCTCTTCTCTATGAAAACAGTGCTCTTTTTGTTTTTTACTGTAACAGCATCTTCGACGCTCCTTTCACAAGAAGTCATTGTTAAAGATACTTCTTCAATTCATATCAATGAAGCAATAGTAATTCTTCCGGGGTTTGGAGACACAAAAAAGGGGCGGAAAAATCAAAAATCGTTCTTTCAGCATAAAGGTTACGATTTATACATACCGAAATACAAAGACAGTAAAAGCCTCGATAATTGTGTAAAAAACCTGGAATTCTTTTATGAGAGCCAAGGTCTGCATCAATACGATAAGGTCCACTTTTTTTCCTATATCGTTGGGTCATGGACTTTAAACAAGTTCATCTTAAAAAACGGAAAACAAAATATTAGCACTATTGTATATGACAGAAGCCCTATTCAGGAAAGAGCACCATACATCGTAGATAAACATCTGGGTTTTCTTGTCTGGCTTAAAGGTCTGAAGCACATCATGAAGGAAATGGCGCAAACACCATACGTTCCGATTGAAAAAGGCGGAATTGATATTGGTATTATCATCGAAAACAAGGCCACTCCTCTAATGAGAGTTTATAAAAAAAAGACTTTGAAAATGGGGGGAATACTTTGGGATGTGCCTTCTTTAAAACAGTCCCATGATGATTATCACTACACCTGGTTAAATCATGATCAGATGTATACCCGATTTGACATTGTAGGCGCAGAAATTTTTAACTTTATAAATCGGGGTACCTTTAGCACAAATGCAAAGAGAGAAAAATACAATTGGAACCCCTTTCTTTCATATAAAAAAGAAGGGTTGAAATGATCTCAATGTATAAAATAAAACCAAAGTTTCAGCAGCTGTTAAGGCCGTTATTAGATTGGTTATACAAAAGGGGGGTGACTGCAAATCAGCTCACTGTAGCAGCAATTGTCCTTTCTTTGGGCCTTGGGTTTTCTTTATGGTTTGCCGATGGTTGGAATCTAGGATATTTAATTGTTCCTATTGGTTTATTACTTCGTATGGCCCTCAATGCGCTTGACGGAATGATGGCACGAATCCACAATATGCAATCAAGTCTTGGTGAAGTATTAAATGAGGTTGGAGATGTTGTATCAGATATGTTTATTTACATTCCTCTAATAGCGATCCCTAAAGTTTCTCCAGAGCTGGTTTGTTTATTTGTTGGTTTTTCAATAATAAATGAATTTTCGGGAATCTTTGGAAAGGTGCTTGGCAATCAAAGAATGTACGATGGGCCTATGGGGAAAAGTGACCGCGCATTTGTTATTGGACTCGGATGTTTGATTTACTACTTTCACCCGTTTTCATCCGAAATTATTAATTATGCATTGGCCATATGCTGCCTTCTAATGACAATAAGTTCATTTATACGGTTAAAAAAAGCCTTAAAAAATGGATAAATTAATTGCCTCTGTTAATCTCTCTGGAGAAATTCAAATGGTTATTGGCGTAATTCTTGGGATTCTTTTGCTTTCCTCTTTATTGTTTTGGACATGGGGCTTGTTTAGATCTAGCATCGGCTTGTCTGAGCTGAAAACAAGAACAAAGTCATGGTGGGGAATGGCTACTCTTTTTTTACTAGCCGCTCTTATTAGCCCTATTATTACATACATAGGTATTGGGTTCCTTTCTTTTGCCGCATTGAGAGAATTTTATTCTGTAATTCAGCTTCGAAAATCAGATCGAGCAGGCATGTTATGGTGCTATTTGGCAATTCCTATTCAATATTATTTGGCATACATGGGGTGGTATGAATTGTTTATTATTTTCATTCCTGTATTCATGTTTATATGGATCCCTTTTGTTCTTGTTCTCTCTGGAGAAACGAAAATGATTATGACTTCGATGGCGGGGCTTCCAACATCTATTATGCTTTGTGTTTTTGGCTTGAGCCACATGGCCTACCTAATCAGTCTTCCGTCGATTCCTGGCTTTGATCCTGGAGGGAAGGGTCTTTTGCTTTTTTTAATATTCATCACTCAGATGAATGACGTGATGCAATTCATTTGGGGCAAGTTATTTGGAAAACATAAAATCTTACCTAAAATAAGTCCCAATAAAACATGGGAAGGATTTTTAGGAGGAGTATTGTCCTCGATGATTATTGGTTACTTTATGAAGTTTTTAACCCCCTTGGAGGATGGAGAAGTAATCCTGATTAGTTTCCTAATCGCAGGGGTTGGTTTTATTGGAGATGTTGTTATCTCAGCCATCAAACGAGATATGGGAGTTAAGGATATGGGGGAGTCTATACCCGGACATGGAGGAGTTTTAGACAGGATTGATTCTTTGTCAATGACCACTCCTATTTTTTTTCACCTTGTATACTTTTTTGCCTATTAACGAATGAGAACTCTTTTTTTATATATCACATTTAAGGTTTTATGGAGGTTTTTTTTCTCCGTAATTATTGGAGTACGTTTTATTGGTTCAAGGAAATTTAACGGACATATACAATTCATTGTTGCTTCTAACCACAACAGTCATGCTGATGCTGTTACTTTAATGACAGCAATACCCAATAATAAATTGTCAAAAACAAGACCTGTAGCTGCTGCAGATTATTTTGGAAGAAACAAGTTTATATCCTTTGTTTCTTGGTTGTTTCTTAACCTCGTTCTTATTCCAAGAAAAAGAGCAAAAGACAATAAGGAAGATGACCCCATTCAAATCATGAATAATGTCTTAAAAAAGGGGAATTCATTGATTCTTTTTCCTGAGGGTTCAAGAGGGGAATCAGGCAAGATACAACCCTTTAAAAAAGGCATTGGTTTTTTAATGGAAAAAAATAGAGAGGTTCCTGTTATTCCCGTTTACATGGAAGGCATTGGGCGCGTTCTTCCAAAGGGAAACAAGATTATTCTGCCTAGCCTTACCAAAATCTATGTTGGAGATGCTGTCTATTTTAAAAAGGAGTCCCCCGCAGAAATAACCAAAATTATTGAGCAAAAGGTTTTAGCGTTAAAAGAGAAGTCTGCCAAATACAAACAAAACTTCAATTGAAAAAGGTTCTTGTTTTTAATACAAAAATGGTTTTTTGTATCTTCGGAAAAACCGAAATATGAAATCACTGTTTATATTATTCATTTCTTTTTTGTTTGTAGCTATTTCCCTAATGGGACAAAATGTTAATGTTGGCCCATACCTGCAAGACGCCGAACCTTCTTCGATAACAATAATGTGGGAAACCTCATCGGGTAATGAAAGCACTGTAGAGTGGGGAACAAGCAATGCCTTAGGAAACTCCTCTTCTGGAATTTTTATTGCTGGAAATGGCCTTTCTCGAATTCATACAACAGTACTTTCTGGTCTTGAGTCCAACACAAAATACTACTACAAAGTGATTACAAATAATGCTCAAAGCAATGTTTTTGACTTTGTAACTCCCCCTTTACCAAACAGTGAGGCGCCGGTCAACCTTGTCTCTATGAGTGATATGCAGCAAGATTGGCAACACACAAACGTATTTGAGGACATCATTAATGATGAGCTGATACCATTTGTAAATAACCGTTTTGGAAACGACTTATCAACTGACCTTGCTTATGTATTTATCCCTGGCGATCTCGTGGCTACTGGAAGTAATTACTCTTCTTGGAAGAGCACCTTTTTTGACCCTGCCCAAGCCTTGTTTCAGCATGTCCCTGTTTATCCTGTTGCAGGAAACCACGAACAAAATTCCGAAAACTATTTTAAGTATTTCAACCTTCCAGCAAACGGCACAAATCTAAATGACTTTCTCGAACATTGGTATTATAAAGATTATTCCAATGTTAGATTAATTGGTCTTGAATCAAACAGTGGGTATCGGATACAAGAACAGCTTGACTGGTTGCAAGGGGTCCTTGATGATGCCTGTAGTAACGAACACATTGACTTTGTTTTTGCGCAACTTCACCATCCGCATCACTCCGAATTATGGATTGCAGGGAATACAGATTATACGGGAGATGTAATTTCTTTATTGGAGGGGTTTTCCTCAAATTGTGGAAAACCCAGCATTCACTTTTTTGGACACACTCATGGTTATTCGAGGGGGCAAAGTCGCGATCATGAGCATTTAATGGTAAACGTGGCTACAGCGGGTGGCGCAATTGATAATTGGGGAGAATATGCCCAGCAAGATTATAAAGAATTTTCAAGAAGTGATGATGATTATGGTTTTGTATTGCTTGAGGTTGAAGCCGGAAATGATCCACAATTTTTATTGACTAGGGTAAGTCATGGAAGCTACGAAGATGGTCTTGTTAACAATGAAATTAAGGACACGATTCGGGTTAGAGCCAATAACATAATCCCCGATAGGCCCTCGGGTCTTTTTCCTTATGAGGGGGCTGAGTTGAGTCCAGACTGTATTGTCTTTTCAGGGTCAAATTTTTCAGATGATGACAATCAATATCAAGGAGCTGTTCATTGGCAAGTTTCAACAGATATTGGATTTTCCTCTTTAATTTATGATGATTGGTTCCAACA
>CAJQPH010000084.1 GCA_905480165.1 uncultured Flavobacteriales bacterium | reverse complement strand
TTGATAATTCCCGCTACACTTCCATAATTATCTACAATATAATCATCCACATAAGGCTTCATATATTCCAACCACATCTTTTGACCTTCAGACTCAAAACCAGTCGGGCTCGGATTGTTTAAATATTTTTCAAGAAATTTTTCAGATTTTGTCGTAATAATTTTTTTCATTCTACCTCATTAAAGTTATATTTCCTTTAACTATTGATTTCAATCCTCCTACACAAGTCACATCAAGATAATAGTCATACACATCTGGTTGTAACGGAACGCCTCTAAAGCTTCCATCCCAACCATTACTTACGTCCGTTGATTCGAAAACCATTTCTCCCCAACGATCAAAGATCCTAAAGATAACTTTTTCGATATATAATCCCCTAACAAAAAGTACATCATTATATGTATCTCCATTAGGAGAAAATGCATTGGGTACAAAAACATAAGGGTCTTCACAAATTATTTCGTAAATCTTAATTTCTACGGTATCTTCTCTTGTACAAATTCCATCTGAAACCGATAAGGTATAAACGATGTCCTCTTCTATTACCGCATCTGTTTGCTGATTTGTAGGGGCATTAAGGCCTGTTTCTGGAGTCCATTGATAAGAGGGTAAACCTGACGGAGAACCAAATAAGGTAACTGTTCCCCCGGGAGGTACACCATATTCCGAAGCTGTTGCGATTACCAATGTCGAATCAATGTCCGAAACATTGATGAAAATTGAATCTTCAACTATACATCCTTCAGGAGAAGTACCCGTAATATAAATATATTGAGAAAATGTTGGACTCCCCTGAACAGAAGAAGAATTAACTGAATTAATTAAAATAGAGGCCGGTTGCCATTCATAATCAAGAGCAATAGATGGATTCAGGTTAGTCACTGTAACGTCAATAAGATCTCCAACACAAATTGAATCTTCTGAAAATAGAGAGAGTTCAGGCTCAATAAAAACAAACAGCACACTATCAATAATCAAACAATCATCGTTACTTGCTTCAATATAATAATATCCTGCATTTGGAATATCGATGACCACATTTGGATTGCCTAAATCACTATTAAGCGTATCTGAAAACACATTATCCGAAGACCAAATAAACTGATTTCCTCCAGTCGTTACCGGACTCAATGTAGTGGGTGTAGGAACACACAGTTCGACAACATCAATTAAATCAATTGTTGGCTGAGGTGTTACCGTGACCAGAGCTGTATCAGCATCAAATACACCACATATATCATCATAAACATAAAGTATGACCTCGAACACTCCATCATTAACAAAAGTTACTGAAGGGTCAAAATTTACTGAATCAAGGACTCCATTTCCAAAATCCCACATAAAATCCGAGTCGAATAAAGAATTATTTGTAAAGTTTACCACTATTGGTGAACATCCTTGATTATTATCAAGAGAAAAATCTGAAATTACGGGCTCACTAAAATCAACATGAACACTATCGTTGATTGTACAATATCCGTTACTTATTTCAATATAATAGGTGCCCGCAGCTGCAATGATTACTGTTGAATCGACGGGTGCGTTCAATACATTTGAGTAGTCAGGGACGTCTGACCATATAAAACTCGATGCACTACCATTAGAATTTGCTATTAGTGTAGCATTTGGTTGGTCACAAATAAAAATAGAATCTAAAACAGAAATACTTACATCTGGAACGACGGTAATGACGGCTTCGGTTGTATCTGAAACACCACAAATCGAATCGTAAATGTATAATGAAACATTATACGTTCCTGGTGTACTGTATTCAATTTCAGGCTCAAAATTGGTTGAATCTATGTTCCCATTTCCAAAATCCCATAAGAAATAACTGGTTTGCACTGATAGATTGTCAAAATTCACCGACAAAGGCGAACAGCCGATAGTATCGGTTAATACGAATTCTGCTTCGGGTGGAACATTAAATTGGACATTTACAGTGTCTTGTGTCGTACAAAATCCATTACTCACCTGAATGTAGTAAACACCCTCATTGAATACTGTAATGACCGAATCAGAAGGATTATTAAGAGGGTTTGAAAAGTCAGGATTAATAGACCAAATAAATGTGTTACCCGTTCCATAGGTATTAACAGACATCTCAAACGGATCATTATTACATATGCTTATAGGATCAATAACTTCGGCAATTACAGAGTCAATGACGACAACTATGATTTGGGCAGTATCCGTAAGCTGACATATACTATCAGTAACAAAAAGGTTGATTTCATAAGTACCTGCTTCTGTGTAAGTAATCACAGGGTTGTATGTTGTAGAGTCTAAAACACCGTCACCAAAATCCCATAAATAAGTATCACTTACCGAAGAAGTGTTGTCAAAAGCCACTGTGAAATCATTACAACCTATGGTCTGGTCTACAGTAAATTCTGCGAGTGGCAATAATCCCGAATCAAATTTATAAACCACCGCGTTACAATTTGAACTATTGTTAACCGATGAAAATGCGCCAACAGAGGTTGGAAAATCATCATTGCCACCGCACCCTGCGCAAACACATTGGTATACAATTCCATTCTTATCAAACCGAGAGGTTCCCCCGTCTACGTGTTCATCGGATTGGGGTCCACCAATATAAGATCCATATAAAATATTGGACATATCTGCCTTCATAACCATTAGATAAAAATCAAATCCATTGGCCGGTGTTCCTTGAAAAGCATCTGTAGTAACAGGCATATTATTAAGGGGGGTTGCCTGAAGAATATTTGCACCCCAACCTGAAATATAAATATTACCACAATTGTCAACAAGAAATGCGGCAGGTGATATATGTATATCTGGACTACCATTTCCAAATCTTGTAGATGCCAAATTTGTTGAAAGTAAAGAATCCAATTTGATTACAAAATTACTGCTTGCACCGTTTGAATATGTCGCATTATTGATGGGGAAATTCCCCCCAACTGATTGACCCAGAAGAAATACATTGTTAATACGATCAATTTCAACAAAAAACACCTGGTCATA
>CAJQPH010000083.1 GCA_905480165.1 uncultured Flavobacteriales bacterium | reverse complement strand
TAGACATCAACCGCATTTTACTCACGCCAAGTTCTCTTAATATTTGTGCCCCAATTCCATAATCCCTCTCATCTGGTTTGAATCCAAGCTTGACATTTGCATCAAATGTGTCGTAACCATCCTCTTGAAGTTTATATGCTTTTAACTTGTTAATTAATCCTATTCCGCGTCCTTCTTGGTTCATGTATACCACAACCCCCTTTCCTTCTGCTTCAATCTTCTCCATAGCTGCTTGCAATTGTGGACCACAATCACATCGACAAGAACCAAAAATATCACCGGTAATACAGGAAGAATGAACTCTAACCAATACAGGCTCATTTTCTGCCCATTCTCCTTTCACTAAAGCGAGGTGATCTTGTTGATTGTGAACGTTTTTAAAAGCATGTAATTGAAAATCACCAACAGCGGTAGGCATTTTCACATCAATCGTTTTTGAGATCAAGGTTTCATTTTGAATCCTGTATTTAATTAAGTCTTCAATTGAAATCAGCTTAAGGTTGAATTTTTTTGCAATTTTTATAAGCTCAGGTAAGCGAGCCATTGTACCGTTCTCGTTCAATATTTCTACAATTACTCCAGCCTCTTCATGTCCAGCCAATCGCGATAAATCTATAGCTGCTTAAGTATGTCCAGCTCTTCTTAATACACCGCCATTTCGGGCCCTTAAAGGAAAAATATGTCCTGGCTTTCCAAGCTCTTCAGGTCTTGTGTTTGGGTCAATCATGGCAAGGATTGTTTTGGATCTGTCACTTGCTGAAATACCTGTAGTACATCCGTGTCCAATTAAGTCAACACTTATAGTAAAGGGAGTCTCATAAGCCGCTGAATTATTTTTCACCATAAGCTCTAATCCAAGCGCATCACACCTTTTTTGACTTAGCGGTGCACAAATTAATCCACGGCCGTGTGTAGCCATAAAGTTGATTAGTTCAGGCGTTGCATTACGAGCAGAGGTTAGAAAATCACCTTCATTTTCTCGACCTTCATCATCAACAACTATGATGACCTTACCGTTTTTTATATCTTCAACGGCTTCTTCAATGGTATTTAACTCGAATTGCATATGTCTTTTCTATCTTTAAATTTAACTGATTTTAATCAATTCTATTGTACAGGAATTTGATTCAATGTTTCTAAGTAAAATTTCCAAAACTTTTGAACAGAGGATATTTGTACTTTCTCATCGGGAGAATGGGCTGCTCGAATATTTGGTCCAAATGATATCATGTCAACATCTGGTAAGTGCTTTCCTAATATACCGCATTCTAAACCTGCATGACATGCCTTTACTTGTGGGTCCTCTTCAAACATATCTTTGTAAAGTTGCTCCATGATTACAAGGATTTTTGAATTCGGATTTGGTTGCCATCCCGGGTATTCTCCAGATTGAACAACCTCACAATTCATATTTTCAAAAGAACTTTTAATTGTCATGGCTACTTCATCTCGAGTGGTATCGACGCTGCTTCTTTGAAGTGATTGAGTAATAAATAATCCATTTTTAATTTCAACTCGAGCCAAACTTGATGATGTTTCAACCAATCCATCTATATCAGGACTCATTCTGAATACGCCATTATGAACAGAGCATAATGTATTTACAATTTTTTTGAAGTCTTTACTTGAAACAGCGTCGCTAGAACTATTGGTTTCCTTAAAAGACAAGTCCATTTGACTTTCAATTGAATCATATTCATTTTTAAAAGTTTCGACCATATTCCCAAAAATATCTAAAAAGGAATCACATTCCGTGTTCTTAATGGCGACAAAACATGATGCTTCTCTAGGGATGGCATTTCTTAATCCCCCTCCATCGAATGACAATAATTGCACATTGATTTTTTGTGATAGCGTCCAAAGTATTCTGGATAGCCATTTATTTGCATTCCCTCTTCCTGAATCAATGTCCATTCCAGAGTGGCCACCTAGTAGACCTTTAATAGATATTTCAAAGCATTTACTTCCATTTATAATTGGCTCTGAAGTATAACTATATGAAGTGTTTGTGTCAATGCCTCCAGCGCAACCTATTGATAATTCGTCATCATCTTCAGTGTCAAGATTAAGAAGTATTTCACCATCAAACATACTTCCGTCCATTTCTTTGGCTCCTGTCATTCCAGTTTCTTCATCGATGGTGAATAATGCTTCAATAGCTGGGTGTTCTATATCGTTTGACGATAATGTAGCCATAATAGTAGCAACGCCAATCCCATTGTCGGCGCCTAGAGTAGTGCCTTCTGCATCAATCCAATCGCCTTTAACGCGCATCTGAATTCCTTCATTGTCAAAATCGAATACGGTATCGTTGTTTTTTTGGTGAACCATGTCTAAATGAGACTGAAGAATAACTTTTTTACGGTTTTCCATACCTGGACTCGCTGGTTTTTTTATGATTACATTTCCAATGTGATCTTTGATCGTTTCTAAATTTAACGAATGACCAAAATCCATCATGAATGCGATAACGCGTTCTTCTTTTTTTGATGGCCTAGGCACTTCATTTAAATCTGCAAAATGATTCCATAGTGATTTAGGTTCTTGATTTCTTACTGACATATTTATGGGAATTTGGGGTATTGTTTAAAATTCGGGTCTCTTTTTTCTAGGAATGCATCTCTACCTTCAACCGCTTCATCAGTCATATAAGCGAGCCGAGTTGCTTCCCCAGCAAATATTTGTTGACCTACCAATCCATCATCAATAAGGTTAAAAGCAAATTTAGACATCTTAATGGCGGTAGGACTCTTTTTAAGAATTTCTTGTCCCCAATCAAATGCGGTTTTTTCCAATTCATCATGGGGTACAACTCTATTTACCATGCCCATTTCAAATGCTTCTTGTGCTGAATAACTGGCACCTAGGAAAAAAATTTCTCTAGCCCGCTTTTGACCGACTTGTCGTGCGAGGTAAGCAGATCCAAAACCTCCATCAAAACTGGCAACATCTACATCGGTTTGCTTAAAAATCGCATGTTCTTTAGAGGCTAAAGTTAAATCACAAACAACATGCAGACTATGTCCACCACCCACAGCCCATCCTGGGACTACAGCAATCACTACTTTATTCATAAAGCGAATTTGTCTTTGAACATCTAAAATGTTGAATTTGCTAACGCCATCGGTTCCTTTGTAACCTCTTGGGGCTCTAACACGCTGGTCGCCTCCCGAACAAAATGCCCATCCACCATCTTTTGGAGATGGACCTTCTCCCGAAATTAAAACGACACCTATTTCTTGACTTTCATGGCAAATAATTAGAGCATCCAATATTTCATCTACTGTTTTTGGACGAAAAGCATTTCTGACTTCAGGTCTATTAAATGCAATACGGGCAACGCCCTTACAATAGTTGAATGTGATGTCTTCGTAGGATTTAATGGAAGTCCAATTTCTTTCTGACATAAATTAATCTTTGTGCAAAAGTAACAACATCAGATAAAACGAAAGGTTTAAAATAAGTTTAGTTTGAATGTATGTTCTCAATATTTGTTAATGAAATTCAATTTCATCAATAAATGTCCAAGGGGTATGACCTGCTCCAGGATGATTGTCCGGAATGAGTTTGACATTATCGATAATGAATCTAATTTTTTTCAAGCGTCTGCCAATATTGATGTTTACAAGCTCAGAGTTAATGATCTCAGATTTAAAGGTTTTTATTCTTTTCTTCTTTATATTTTGAATCAGAATCGATTTGGGTAAGTATATCCATGAACCATTCGATTCCAAAAAACTGAGGTGGATTGAATTGATCTTTTTTCGTTTAGGTAAAATGATTTCAAAAACAATTGTGCTGGTATCGAATCCAATCCATTGATGACCTTTCCATGGACGTGTACCGTTTTCACCATTTACAATTACGATAGGGGAGTAATTATATTGTGGATTTGGTTGAGTGATGTAGTTCACTTCGGTACCAAGCCCAAGATGATTAACAATATTGATATTCGAAGATAAACCAGTAAGTGAGCTTGTAAAACTGAATTCACTATTAATCGGCTCATGTTTTGTTCTATTGATCAAGAGGGGTTGGTTTGAACCCAGGGTTAGCTTTAAGTCCGCTTTACAGTCTGTAGAGTAAATAACAGTATTAAATTTTTCATTTTTGTTATTCGATTGTAGTTCAATACTCATTCCTTCTTTTTCCTTTTTAAACTTGACAATTGGTTTTAAACTCGTTTTTGAATAGTTAACTCCTAATACATCTAATTTCTTGAAATGAACATC
>CAJQPH010000082.1 GCA_905480165.1 uncultured Flavobacteriales bacterium | reverse complement strand
CAAAGTCTGTTAGCCATATATAAGTCACTTCTGCTGCCTCGAATGGTAGAGGAGAAAATGTTGGTCTTACTGCGTCAAGGGAAAATTTCTAAATGGTTCTCAGGTTGGGGTCAAGAAGGTATATCTGTAGGTTGTGCTTATGCTATGGAGTCAGATGAATATATTCTTCCGATGCACCGCAATCTTGGTGTTTTTACAACACGAAAAATCCCCTTGGGAAAATTGTTTGCTCAATTTCAAGGCAAATTAAATGGTTTTACTCAGGGAAGAGATCGCTCATTTCATTTTGGTACACAGGATTACAATATCGTTGGGATGATTTCTCATTTGGGACCTCAGCTAGGAATTGCTGATGGAATTGCTCTTGCCAATAAAATTAAAGGATTAAATAAATCAACAATTGTTTTTACAGGTGATGGTGGAGCTTCAGAAGGTGATTTTCATGAGTCTCTAAATGTTGCAGCTGTTTGGGATCTTCCCGTTATCTTTTGTATTGAAAACAATAGCTGGGGACTTTCTACTCCTTCATCAGAGCAATACAAATGCAAACAATTTATTGACAAAGGCATTGGATACGGTATAGAAGCTATTCGCATAGATGGAAACAATATTTTGGAGGTTATAAAAACCGTAGAGAAGATAAACAAAGATATTCGAAAGAATCCCAGACCATTTATTATTGAGGCGATGACATATCGAGTTAGAGGTCATGAAGAATCTTCAGGTACGAAATATTATCCAGAAGGTGTTCAGGATTTGTGGGGAGAAAAAGACCCTGTATTGAATTATGAACTTTTTTTAAAAGAAACTGGAGTTCTTAATGAAAAAGACGAAGAAGAAATAAAGGAATCATTTAAGAATAATATTCAACAATCATTTGACATTGCACAAAATGAAGATGTAATTGACTCTACTGAGGAAAAGGAAGAGTCAGACGTATTTTTGTCTTTCCAACAAAACGTAATTTCACCTCAAAGTGAAACAAAAGAATTGAGATTTATTGATGCCATAAGCGAAGGGCTCAATCAATCTATGGTAAAATATCCTAAGCTCGTCTTGATGGGGCAAGATATTGCTGAGTATGGTGGGGCTTTCAAGGTTACGGAAGGCCTTGTGGATGTCTATGGAAAAGAACGAGTCAGGAATACTCCTTTGTGTGAATCTGCTATTGTTGGTGCTGGTTTAGGTTTGAGCATAAATGGAATGAAGGCAATGGTAGAGATGCAATTTGCGGATTTTGTTACCTGTGGTTTTAATCAGATTGTAAATAATCTGGCGAAGATATATTGGCGATGGGGCCAAAATGCAGATGTTGTTATTCGTATGCCGACAGGTGCGGGATCAGGTGCAGGACCCTTTCATTCTCAAAGTAATGAGGCTTGGTTTTTTCATACTCCAGGATTAAAGATTGTTTACCCTTCGAACCCTGTTGATGCCAAAGGACTACTAAATGCGTCGATAGAAGATCCAAACCCTGTTTTGTTTTTTGAGCACAAATATTTATATAGGAGTATGAAATCCGAGGTGCCGGAAGCTTATTATACAACAGAAATAGGTAAAGCAGTATCTGTTCATTCTGGTAATGATATCACAATTATTACTTATGGATTGGGGGTCCATTGGGCTGTTGAGGAAATGAGTAAAAGACAAGGAGTTTCCGCTGAAATCATAGATCTTAGGTCCTTGGTTCCATTGGATGTCGATGCCATATATGAGGCGGTAAAGAAAACGGGAAAAGTCATTGTTTTACATGAAGATTGTCTTGTTGGTGGTATTGGAGGAGAAATTTCAGCTCTAATTAATGAGCATTGTTTTGAGTCACTCGATGCACCAGTTATGAGAGTAGCTTCACTTAATTCTCCTGTTCCTTTTGCCGAGAACATAGAGAAATTATTTCTTCCCAAAACAAGACTTCAGAAGACGGTAGATCGACTTTTGAATTATTAACTTTCAATGAGATTTAGTCTTCCTTCAAAACCATTTTTACAGTTACTTATAGAATTGGGAACTATTTGGTTCTTTTTATTTTTTTTTAGGTTGCTTTTTCTGATTCAAAATCATGTTTTTTTTCCTGATTTTGGTTTTTATGAATATATAGTAGGTTCATGGTTTGATTTGATTACTATTGCCTTGTTTTTCTTTCCATATATGCTGGTTAGGATTATCCCTTTGCCTTTTGTGGTGAATAAGTATCGAAAGATTGTAGATTCAATATTTTTTATCCCACCTGTTTTAATTGTATTTTTTTTCAACGCATGGGATATCGCTTATTTCTCATTTACGAGAAAAAGAATCAGTTTTGATTATTTTAAATTTATTATTTCTGAAAATGAAGCTTCAATATTGGCTGGTGACTTTTTAGCTGAATTTTGGTGGTTATTGTTGATTTTTATATTGACACTTGCATTAATTTTCTTTCTTTTTTTTAAACTGAAAAGAGAATATAATACTCATAAAGATTGGCGTCCATGGCTCAAATTCGTTGGAGTAATTGCTGTTTTTATTGTTGTTGGTAGAGGGGGATTTCAGCTGAAGCCTGTAGGTGTTATTGAAGCTACAAATTATTGCTCACTTCAAAATGCTCCTGCCGTTCTTAATTCGGCTTTTACGATTTTAAAAACATTAACCAACGAGGGGGTCGAGAGGAAGACGTATTTTAATAAAAGAGAGCTCAATAGTATTTTTAACCCTGTTCAGGTTACCCAACCAAGAGAATTGCTGCCAAATAATACAAATGTTGTTTTCATTTTATTTGAGAGTTATGGGGCGATGTATGTAGGGCCAGGGAATAAAGAAAGCTATACTCCGTACTTAGATGGTGTTCTAAGTGAGAGTATGTATTTTGAGCATGGAGTAGCAAATTCAAGAACTTCTATGGATGGTCTTCCAGCTGCCGTTGCATCAATTCCAACATGGATGAATGAATCTTTTATTTTGTCATCCTATAGTATGAATCAATATCAAAGTTTACCCTCCGTATTAAAAAATCATGGTTATTCAACGGCCTTTTTTCACAGTTCAACCAATGGTTCAATGCGATTTGATGCGTTTTCAGCTGCTGCAGGATTTGATCATTATTACGGACGTAGTCAATACCCTTATGCCAATCATTATGATGGGAATTGGGGCATTCCTGATCATTACTTTTTACCATGGTCAATAGATGAAATTAATAAGCTAAAAAAGCCATTTTTTTCAATGGTTTTCACCATTTCTTCTCATCATCCATATAAAATACCAAAGAAATATAAGGCCTTGGTCAAGAAAGGTCCTGATCCCATATGTGAGGCGATTAATTATGCTGATTACGCTTTTCATGAATTTTGGGAAAAGGCGAAGAAACAGGATTGGTTTGATCATACTTTATTTGTGTTTTGTGCGGATCATGTAGGGCCCACGAATAGGAGGGATAGGGCAAGTATCGAATGGTCTTTTAAAATTCCAATTGCTTATTATCATTCAAGTGGAAAGCTTCCCGAAATAAGTAGCGAAGAAACATCACAGCAGATTGACATCATGCCCACGGTTCTGGATTTATTGAATATAAACACCTCTTATTTTGCTATGGGGACTTCATATTTTAGTAAGTATAAATTGCCAAAAGTCGTGTATAATCAAGAAAACTTCATTGTATTAAATCCAAACAAAAAGTCTTTAATATGGAACGATAGAATGCAAAGAGAATGGAGCGATTCAGAATCAGAAACGATTCGGAAATTAAAGGCAATATATCAACATTATACCCATGCTCTAATTGATAACAAGATGTTGCCTTGAAGCGATTCCTCTTGTAGAAATTGTAGTTGTTAATTGACATGTATTGAAAATGAGATGGAAATATTGAATCGTTTGTCTAAATTTGCACACTATATTTAACCCCCTATGGCAGTAAAACACACCAAAAGAAAAGAAGATTATTCAAAATGGTATAATGAGCTAGTGCAAAGAGCTGATCTTGCCGAGCATTCCGATGTTAGGGGATGTATGGTTATAAAGCCTTATGGTTTTGCCATTTGGGAGATGATGAAAGATGTTCTTGATGAGATGTTCAAGGAAACGGGACACTCTAATGCTTATTTCCCCCTTTTTATTCCTAAATCGTACCTGAGTAAAGAGGCCAGTCATGTTGAAGGATTTGCAAAAGAATGTGCTGTAGTTACTCATTATCGACTAAAAAATGCCGAAGATGGTAGTGGTGTTGTAGTTGATCCAACTGCCAAATTAGAGGAGGAGTTAATTGTTAGGCCAACGTCCGAAACAATTATTTGGAACTCATACAGAAATTGGATTCAATCTTATCGTGATTTACCCATTCTAATCAATCAATGGGCGAATGTCGTGCGATGGGAAATGCGAACAAGATTGTTTCTACGAACGACTGAATTTTTATGGCAAGAAGGACATACGGCACATGCAACTGCAACAGAGGCCAAAGAAGAGACAAGTCAAATGCTTGATGTTTACGCTACATTTGCAGAAGAGTATATGGCCATGCCTGTCGTTAAAGGGAGGAAGACTGAGTCTGAAAGGTTTGCTGGTGCTGAAGATACGTTGTGTATTGAGTCATTAATGCAAGATGGTAAGGCGCTTCAGGCGGGTACTTCACATTTTTTAGGTCAAAATTTTGCCAAAGCATTTGATGTTAAGTTTGCTGATAAAGAAGGTAAGCTAGAACATGTTTGGGCTACATCTTGGGGTGTTTCAACTCGATTGATGGGTGCGTTAATCATGTGTCATTCTGATGATGAAGGACTTGTGTTGCCTCCACGTTTGGCACCTATTCAAGTGGTTGCGATTCCCATATATAGAAGTGAAGAAGAGTTTATTGCTATATCTGAATGTTTTGATAAGCTTAAAAAAGAATTTAAGGATAAAGGCATCTCATTTAAATATGACGACGACGACAATAGAAGACCAGGTTGGAAATTTTCTGAATACGAAACAAAAGGTGTACCAGTAAGGTTGGCGATGGGGCCTCGAGATTTGGCTAATGGCAAAATTGAGGTAGCAAGACGGGACACAAAAGAGAAAGAAATTTTAAATTTCGAAGGTATTGTGTCACATGTTGAAGAACTATTAAGTGAAATGCAATCAGGTATTTTCAATAATGCATTGGATTTTAGAAACAAATCGATCGTTGAAGTAGAAAATTTTGATTCTTTCAAAGAAGCGCTTAAAAATGGAGGATTTATATCAGCTCATTGGGACGGAACCTCTGAAACTGAAAATAAAATAAAAGAGTTAACTCAAGCCACGATTAGATGTATTCCTTTAGATCAAAAAAAGGAAAGTGGCGAATGTGTATACACCGGTGAACCATCAGAAGGAAGGGTTCTTTTTGCTAAGGCTTACTAGTGTCCTCAATATTTAAATTTAAAAAGTTTGACATTCTTCAAGAGAATGCGGCTATGAAAGTCGGGACAGACGGTATGCTTCTGGGTTCTATTATCGATTCTAATGGTGCAAAAAACGGTCTTGATTTGGGTGCAGGAACAGGGGTCCTTTCTCTAATGCTTGCTCAACAAAATGATGAAATCAGAATAGATGCCATTGAAAAAGATTTGGCGAGTTCAAAGGAATGTCAATTTAATTTCATGCAATCCATTTGGTCCGACCGATTAACATCTATTCAGGCAAGCTACTTCAGCTTTTCATTTGATAAGAAATATGATATTATTTTTTCTAATCCCCCGTTTTATCTTGAGGAAGAAAAGAACGCGAAAAATTCCAATCAATTGTCTAAGCATATGAGCTTTAACGATCTCAAAAAAATTGCGACTCTGGTTGTAAAAAATTTATCCCCAAATGGTGAGTTTTGGATGATTGCCCCTTACTCTTATATTGAACTAATACATGATAACAAGTTGTTTAAACCTCTAGAGATAAGTAGTTTAAATATTATTCATTCTAAGGGAAAGAAATTGAATTCACGTGTGGTTATTCAATTTTCATTTACCGCTACTACTCATGTGATTCATGAAATGACCCTAAGAAATGATGATAACTCATACTCCCGTGAGTACATTAATTTAACCAGGCAGTTTCATTACAATAATCTGGGGTAGTTTGTCCGAGCTAGATGAGGTCGTTTTTTAGTTTTGTTCCAATTATTTTATTGTTTAAATTTCCCAACAATAAATAAAATTGGTTAACGTTTTTAGTATTATATTGCCCTTATAAATGAAAGTTCAGTTATTATTTATTTTGACATTCTTATTTAGCTCCAATATTGGAATGACTCAGTCAATAGATCCTGACGATTCTTTTACGATTGAGTTAGGTCTTCCAAATTCATTTTCGAATCAGCCCTTTAAAGAAATCATGCAGGGTTTGGTATGCGTTAGTCCCTATTATCAGTATGCTTTTAAGAATGGCTTAGCGATAGGAGCAGGGACCCACTATTCATATTTTGCAGTGAATGAGTTTAGTCTTCCTTCTGCAGTTTATGGTGGAATGCATACTCTAGCCGGGTTCTTGAAGTTTTCGCACGAAAAGTTTTGGGGAGAACGCTTTGGAACTGATATCGGTATTAAGTTTGGCTATGCGTATTCAATGATAAAAACAGATGCATTAACAACTCAAGGAACATTGTTAAACGTAATTCAGTCAAGCTATATTGAGCCAGTAATTGGTCTGATTTTATCTTCAGATGAAGCAAATTCTTATCGTTTGACCATAGGTTATCCTTTTTATGGTTTTGCATTTAAACCATGGGCAATAGGTGTAGACAGTCAATTGGGATATGAAGAGAGCCAGTTTAACCGCATATCTTCTTTTTTAACAATAGGATTTGGATATACTCATTATTTTAATGGAAAGAGTACCAATGCGGATTAACTAGGTCTGAATAACTCCCACGTTATATTTATCATCTGTTTTATTATGGTTTGCCATTTCTATGCCCATTGAAATAACCTTACGGGTATCCACCGGATCTATTATGGCATCTATCCACAACCTACTTGCTGCATAATAGGGAGAGATTTGTTTGTCGTATTTGCTTTTTATTTTGTCAAATAATTCCTGTTCTTTCTCTTTCGTGATTTTCTCACCTTTCGATTTTAAAGAGGACACTTCAATTTGTAGTAAGGTTTTAGCCGCTGCAGCCCCGCTCATTACTGCTATTTCAGCAGTGGGCCAGCCTACAATTATTCTTGGGTCATACGCCTTTCCACACATGGCATAATTTCCAGCACCATAGGAATTGCCTATAACAATTGAAAATTTGGGTACAACGGAATTTGACATAGCATTTACCATTTTTGCTCCATCTTTAATTATACCTCCGTGCTCACTTTTTGAACCTACCATAAAACCAGTAACATCATGAATAAAGACCAATGGGATTTTCTTTTGATTACAATTCATTATGAATCTTGATGCCTTGTCTGCTGAATCAGAATAAATCACTCCACCAAATTGCATTTCACCTTTCGCGTTCTTGACGATTTCTCTGTTATTCATAATGATACCAACGCTCCACCCATCAATTCTAGCATATGCTGTAATCAATGTTTTACCATATCCTGCTTTATATTCAGTATATTTTGAATCATCGACTAGACATTCTAATAATTTCTTGCTTGCATAGGGTTTTGACCTTAAAGCAGGCAATAATCCATAAACTCTCTTTAGATCATGTTTTGGTTCTATTGCATCTTCACGATTAAATCCTGCTTTATCAGAATCGCCAATGCGTCCCATAATATCTCTAATGGTTTTAAGACACTCTTTATCGTTCTCAACTTTGTAATCACATACGCCAGAAATTTCTGTTTGTGTATGAGCACCACCTAGCTCTTCGTTATCAATGGATTCACCAATTGCGGCTTTCACCAAATATGATCCTGCAAGGAAAATGGTCCCGGTTTTATTTACGATAAGAGATTCATCTGACATTATTGGAAGATAAGCACCTCCCGCCACACAGCTTCCCATAACGGCTGCAATTTGAACAATTCCTTTAGAACTCATAATGGCATTGTTTCTAAAAATCCTACCAAAATGTTCTTTATCTGGGAATATTTCATCTTGCATTGGAAGAAATACGCCTGCGGAGTCAACAAGATAAATAATAGGTAAATTATTGTCCATTGCGATTTCTTGTGCTCTTAAATTCTTTTTCCCTGTGATTGGAAACCAAGCACCTGCTTTTACGGTGGCATCATTTGCAACGACAACACATTGTTTTTGACTGACGTAACCAATCACAACCACAACACCTCCTGAAGGGCACCCTCCATATTCTTCATACATTCCATCACCAGCAAAGGCTGCAATCTCTTGACTTTTGGTATCAGAATCCAAGAGAAGTTTTATTCTTTCACGTGCAGTGAGTTTTCCTTTTTTATGAAGCTTATCGATTTTCGCTTTTCCTCCTCCAAGGTGAATTTTGTCTAAGGCTATTTCCATAGACCTTATTTTGAGACGCATTTGGTCCTCGTTGTAATTAAAATCAATATCTGAAGATGAGACGGCCATAAGAATATTTTGAATTCAAATATACGAAACTCAAGTTTTTCACTCGTAATGATTTGCACCTTTAATTGTACATTTGTTAAAACTTATATTTTATGAAGAATATGGCATTGCATTGGAAAATCATGATCGGTATGGTTTTAGGTGTTCTATGGGCTTTAATATCGGGTTATGCAGGCTGGAATGCTTTTACCATTGATTGGATTGATCCTTTTGGTATCATTTTCATAAATTGTCTAAAATTCATTGCAATTCCTTTGGTTTTGTTTTCGATTGTTGGAGGGGTTGCAAGTCTAGGCAATGTAAAGCAACTTGGGCGTATTGGCGCCAAAACACTAGGGCTTTATTTGCTAACGACAGTCGCATCGGTAACATTAGGTTTGACTTTGGTAAACTTGATTAGGCCAGGAGAGAATGCAATGGAAAACACAAACCGCTTGCGTTATGAGATATGGGCACATTCTGAAGGCTTGGAAATAAAGGATGGCAAAAATGCTCTAAAAAATGCTGATCCAGAAGTCGTAAATAAAATTGAGAAATCTCTTGCTGAAGAAAAGGGATCTTCGGACTATCAAAAAATGATGTCTAAAAATGAAGAAGCCAAAGAAAGAGAACCAGGACCTTTACAGCCTTTTGTGGATATGGTGCCTGAGAATCTTGTTAAATCATTTTCAAGTAGTAAATTGATGCTTCAAGTAATCTTTTTTGCACTGTTTTTTGGTGTAGCATTATCTATGTTACAAAATGAGAAATCTAAACGTATTCATGAATTTTTTGATGGAATGGGGGAAGTATTTATCAAAATGGTCAATATGATTATGGCGATCTCACCATTCTTTGTATTTTGCCTCATGGCGGGAGTATTAGCAAAAATAGCCAACTCACCGTCAGAGCTATTTTCTTTGTTTAGTACCTTAGGTTTGTATTCCTTGGTTGTTCTTTTGGGCTTAAGCTTATTGTTATTTGGCTTTTACCCTCTATTACAAAGAGTTTTTGGAGTTAAATATGGGTATTTCGATTTTTACAAGAAAATGAGTCCTGCTCAATTCCTTGCTTTTTCGACGAGTTCAAGTGCAGCCACATTGCCGGTCACCATTCGATGTGTTGAAAATAACTTAAAGGTCCCTAAAAAAGTAAGTGATTTTGTTTTACCTATAGGTGCAACAGTAAATATGGACGGAACATCGTTATATCAGGCTGTGGCGGTTATATTTTTAGCGCAATTTCATGGTGTGGATTTAACCTTGTCTCAACAAATAGGAATTGTAGCAACAACAACTTTGGCTTCAATTGGATCAGCAGCAGTTCCCAGTGCAGGTTTAATTATGTTAATGTTTGTTTTGTCATCAGTAGGACTGAATCCAATGTGGATAATAATAATCTATCCTATAGATAGAATTTTAGATATGTGCAGAACAGTGATTAATGTAACAAGTGATGCTACTGTTGCATCTATAGTGGCAAAATCAGAGCAAGGAAGGTAATCATTCCAATATATGATTTAATGTAGGACCATCAATATCATGATTCCCATTATAGATATGTGTATGAAATCCAATTTTCTCGTAAAATTTCAATTCTTCTTTTCGTTTGATATCGTCAATGAATTCGTCATTTGTTCCTACGACGTATGAATTTTTGTGGGTACTGGTGAGCATAGACTTTTCAATATCAGGAGGAAATACAGATGACCATAAAATGAGTTTGTCAAAGTTATTGGGGTCGTCATAAAACCATCTAGCCGCTGTGGCTCCTCCTTGCGAAAAACCAAGAAGAATGATTTCTTCAAATGACGTTTCATCTTTCAATTTCCGAAGAAGAGCATTGAGCCAAATAACATTATCCTTAATATCATGATCTCGTGCTTCCTTTGTCATCCAAGAAGCGCCCACCCTACCAGAATAGCCCT
>CAJQPH010000081.1 GCA_905480165.1 uncultured Flavobacteriales bacterium | reverse complement strand
ATAGCCTCATAAAATCCTAATGGAACATTTGAGAGGTCCTCAGAAAAAATCGTGTCATTCCAAACGACATCATATGGTCCGATCCCTCCACTGATATCTATATCTACCCAACCTACTCCATTTGAACAAAGTACATTCTGTATCGTATCCTCTACAAGGATGACATCCGGCTCAGTAAGCACAGCATTTTGTGAGTTTGTACAACCATTCTCATCTATTACACCAAACTCATAGTTACCAGATGGGATATTGAATTGATTGCTGTTACTGTATGAAGAGTTGTCAATTTGATAACCAAGAAAACCAGATCCAGATGCAAGCACCTCTACTGCGGCACTATCACCAAAACATAAAATATCATTTACACCATCAATCGAAACAATTTGTGGCAGTTCATAGACTTCAACATTCAATTGAGAGGTAAAAGAACATTGATTGGCGTCAGGGGTAAAGGTAAATGTTTGTATTCCTGTTATTGAAGAATCAATCGCACCTGACCAAGTACCTGTGTAACCCTTTAAGGAAACTGAAGGAAGCATTGGAGCTGAGGAGTTTTGACAGATTGGTCCAATTGGATCAAAAACAGGCATTTCATTAATATGATTCAATATGTATGGAATGTCAGTAAATGTATTCCAATCATTAGCGTAGGCGAAAGATAGGGGCGTTCCTGAAATTGAAGCACTTCCCTGTATAAGCTCCCATTGATTATTCAGCTGTTTCCAATTTGATATACTCTCCCATACACCATCAGTTTGCTCATCATAATATATGTTTAGATCTACATGAGAAGTTCCTGCAGAACGATCAATTTGATGATAATACATTGGATTTAAGCTACATAAACTCGAATCGAAAAGACTACGGTCATATCCCTCGATTGTGGCATCAAGATTCGCCAAACGAGTCGTAAATGTGTTGGAACTATTATCTAATGGTTTAATAATTACGGGTCTATATCTTAAAATTCCTAAACTCGAACCAACAGGGAATAAATAATCATCAACCTGATTTGTTTTTCTTGATAAATACCCACCATTTAAAGACGATACAAATCCAGATGTTCTAATAACTGAATTCAGGTCTTCATTTTCAACATAAAATGAATAAATCTCTGTTTGAAGTTCAATGTGTTTTAAATCCAATATGCCTTCTGAAAATGCGTTAACACCTTGGGTTTTCAGTCCTGATCCATCCAGCGTGAGATTATAAAAATGTGACTCAGAAGAACCACTAATCAACTGGTTTCCACCCTCAAAGAAAACTGTACCAAAATTAGAATCAAAAGCAAAGTTATTATACCAATTTCCTAGAAGTCTAATATAACCATTGCCAATAAAGGCACCATCATTTGTGATATCTTCAGTAACAAATAGCTCAGCATGAGAATTAGCCATTCCATCTACATCTAACACTCCTGACCCATTAACTAAACTACCGTTTACATAAATAAAAGATCCAGGTTCAGCTTTTATGACTGCACCATTATTTTGTATAACTTGAGAATGTAATTGTTGATTGAACAATACAGAAATCAATTCTATAGTGATATAGAAAAATATTAAAAATCTATATTTTTTACACACTGTCATTTTTCATTTATTTTCCCTGATCCAGAATCTCCATTATTGCTCTCTATTGTACGATTTTTAATCAAAATACCTTTCTTTTTAACTTTTATAGAAGGGTTGATTTGTGTATTTAAAGTAGTGCTTTTAACAAGCTGTATCTCCTTTACACTTATTTTAGAAGGACTCTGTTGGTTCTCCCGTATTTGTTTATTAACAGGAGTCACCTTTTTTGTTGGTAATGATTCTTTTGGCTTACGTACTTTTATTTTCATTTGTGTTTCTGTATCAAAAGATTGTGTCTTTACGGTATGATAATAAGTATGAGGCTGAGATGTATGGTCATTTAACACCTCTTTTTTTAATGTAACAGTAGGCTTTATTTCAAGATTTATTCTGGTTTGTTTAACCATAGTATCATCCTTAATATTTGTAGACTGTCCAAAAACTTGATTTGCAAACATGCATGATAAGGCAATTACAATATAAATTGATTGATATTTCATTTTTGATATATTATTCTTAAGGTCCATAAAATGCAACAACGGATAATTGAAATCCAGTAAAACTATAAGGTGTGTCATTTGTAATATAAAAAATCCACTGTCCATTTTCAGCTGAAACATTAACGTGAATATCCGTGTAGAATAGACCCGGGGTAATAGGATCTTCAGGTATCATTGGGCCTACCCAAGTCCAAAAACAAGTTCCTGAAGGTGTTGCTAATGGATCTGCTACAACAATAGTATGGTCCCAGCCAGTTAAATCAATAGGTGAAACAAAAAATTTACCTGTTGCCGTAGTTTGGCTAGGATTCATATCTTGTTGAACCCAAGTAGGGGGTAAACCTGCTCCTTGAGACATCAATACCTCACCAACAGCACCTGGATCTGCTGCTGGTTCAAGCGATCCTGAAAATTCAACATTTCCGACTACATCCAGTTGTTCTGACGGAGTGGTTGTGCCTATACCAACATTCCCATCTCCATTCAAATATGAATCTCCTTGTGTCATCAATCTAAAGTCAACAACGCTATTTCCATCATGGATATCCAAAAAAGTAAAACCACCTGTCTCATAAGCGACATTTAGCTTCTGAAATTGATCTCCACCGGCCGTTATTCTAAATGTTCCCTCGGAATGCAAATCCGCATCAGGAGTCGTTGTTCCTATACCCACACGTCCATTGGATTCTACGGTCATTCTTTCCAATCCATTGGTAAAGGTTCTAAAATCAATTGCATTGTTTGTACCTATATAATTCGCACTTGTTGCTGTATTCCCAGAGGTTAACCAAGCACCAGCCGAACTTGTAACAGGACCTCCTGATCCACTTGTGCCGTTAACTTCTATTGTACCATTTGAATTAAATACAGGTTGGGCTAATGTCCATCCTGGACCTGGAGCGCCATCTGCTCCGTCAACTCCATCAATACCATTTGTTCCGTTTATTCCGTTTATTCCGTCAGCACCATCTGCGCCTGGAAGACCTGGAGCGCCATCTGCTCCGTCTACTCCATCAATACCATTTGTTCCATTGGTTCCGTTTGTGCCATTGATCCCATCTACTCCGTCAGCACCATCTGCGCCTGGAAGACCTGGAGCGCCATCTGCTCCGTCTACTCCATCAATACCATTTGTTCCGTTTATT
>CAJQPH010000080.1 GCA_905480165.1 uncultured Flavobacteriales bacterium | reverse complement strand
ATAAAGCACCGAAACCTGTGGGGCTATATCCTCACGCCAGAAAAGCAGGAAACTTATTATTTCTTTCTGGGGTTGGACCGCGTGTTGCAGGATCAAATCGTACGGATTCAGAAGTGCCGGGCCTAAAACTTGACCACAATGGTAATTTTATTGAATTTGATTTTGAAGCACAATGCAGAAGTGTTTTCGATAATGTAAAAGTGATCCTAGAAGAATCAGGGTCAAGCTGGGGTGAGCTAATAGATTTAACCGTTTTTTTGGTAAATATGAAGAGAGATTTCCATATTTACAACAAAGTTTATGCAGAATATTTTAGTGACAATAGTCCTTGTAGAACTACTGTTGAAATTAACTCTTTACCCACACCTATTGCGATTGAATTAAAATGTATCGCTACAATTGATTAATTATGATTGGATTTATTATTAGATGTATTGTTGCAGCCTTAACATTAGGGTTTAACACCTATCTTTTTTATACCGGATATTGGGGATGGGGGATTTGTATGATCTTTATTTCTGCATTGGTGGGATTGTCTTTTTTCAGAAATGAAAACATGATACTTGCTCTTAATCAGATGAGAACAGGTAATACCGACAAGGCACTTAAGTACATCAATCGAATTACGCATCCTCAATTTATGCCAAGAAAACAACATGCCTATATTCTTTTCTTACAAGCCGTAATGGGAGCTCAACAGGCAGGCATGGCTACAAGTAGTGAAAATAAACTACGAAAAGCAATTGGTTTAGGTCTCAGAAAACCTGAGGATAATGCAATGGCAAGAATGCATTTGGCTGGTATTTGTGCTCAAACTGGCAGAAAAAAAGAGGCACTGTCATTATTATCTGAAGCAAAAAAGCTAGACGGTTCTGGAATGATGAAAGATCAAATTAGAACGATGCAGCAACAGCTTCAAGCGGCTCCTTCGAAAAATCAAATGAGAATGGCTCAAATGATGGGAGGGCGTAAAAAGTCTCCTAAGATGAGATAACTTTTGCTCATGGAATTATTTACTCAACCTTGGAATGATTACGAGCTTATTGATGCCGGAGGAGGGCGTAAGCTAGAACGTTGGGGAAAGCTCATCACAATACGACCGGAGGTACAAGCCTATTTTCATAGTGGTCTTCCATTTTCTGAATGGTCCAAGATGGCCCACTGGGAATTCATTGAAAAAAAAGGAAAAAAAGGCATTTGGAAACAGCTCATCAAGAACGCCCCTTCAAAAGCCATAATTTCTTATGATAGGTTAAAATTTCATATTGAATTAACCAATTTTAAACACCTTGGGTTATTTCCAGAACAAAGAACCAATTGGGACTATATAAAGGAAAATGTCAATTCGGATCATCGATTTTTAAACCTGTTTGCCTATACAGGAGGAGCTTCCTGTGCAGCTAGAAATCAGGGTGCTGATACCATACACGTAGATGCTGTTAAACCTATGATTTCATGGGCAAAAAAGAATATGGAATTAAGTAGGCTTTTAAATATACGATGGGTTCATGAAGATGCCCTAAAGTTTCTAAATAGGGAGGTAAAAAGAGGGAATAAATACCAATCCATAATTATGGATCCACCCGCTTGGGGTATTGGTGCTAAAGGAGAGCGCTGGAAATTAGAGGATCAGATAGATTCACTAATGTCTGCGGGGGCATCTGTACTTTCTAATGATGGTTTTTTGATTCTAAACACCTATTCTCCATCTGTTGATAGTAGTACTTTACAAGAGATTGTTTCCATGTATTTTCCTGATAGGGTATCGCAGGTATGTCAACTCAATATGATGACTAAAACCTCAAAAAAATTATATTTTGGAGAGTTGGTAAGAATTGAAAAGAAAAAAACAGAAGTTAATAGTTACTGATCTATTTCATTCTTTAAAGAAGGTCATTAGCCAAATTAGCCAACTCCGAACGTTCACCTTTCTCAAGTTTAACATTAGAAAACAATGGCTGTCCTGTGAGTCGATCTATAAGATAGGCAAGTCCATTACTGTTCTCATCAAGATAAGGAGTGTCAATTTGATGGACATCTCCTGTAAATATAATTTTTGTGTTTTCTCCAGCTCTTGTTATAATCGTTTTCACTTCGTGAGGAGTTAAATTCTGGGCTTCATCAATAATAAACATGATGTTGGATAAGCTTCGTCCACGAATAAATGCCAGAGGAGTAATCAAGATCTTCCCAGACTCTTGCATTTCAATAATGGCTTTGTGTTTCTTTTCGTTGGTTCCAAATTGAGATTTTATAAATTTTAAATTATCAAAAAGTGGTTCCATATATGGACCTATTTTATCATTAGCATCGCCGGGTAAAAAGCCTATTTCTTTATTCGATAAAGGTACGATTGGTCTTGCTAAAATGATTTGATTAAACTGTTTGGCTTGCTCTAAAGCTGAGGCGAGAGCCAAAAGAGTTTTCCCGGTTCCTGCAACTCCTTGAATGGCAACAAGCTTAATGTTTGAATTCATTAAGGCGTGAAAGGCAAATGCTTGTTCAGCGTTTTTAGGCTTGATCCCGTAAACGAATTCTTTTTCAATTCGTTCAATTTGTTCAACGGTGTGATTGTAAAAAGCCAAGGAAGAGGACTTGCCATTTTTTAATATATAATAACCATTTACCAATTTGTTTTCCCCCAAAACATTGTCTGCGTCAATTCTTCCTTTGGTAAAAATTTCTCTAATTTTTTCTGAATCCACGCCTTCAATAGTATTTGACTTTTCCTCATTTTGAATAGTGACCTTTCCTGTCTCATAATCTTCAGCAATTACTCCTAGAGCTTTTGCTTTAATTCGAAGGTTAATGTCTTTAGTTACGAGTATTATGGCTTTTTTTGGTTCCTTTTCTTTAAGATACAAGGCGGCATTAATGATTTTGTGGTCATTTTTACCCTCTGCATATATGCTTTCAGCGTCTACTTTTTTTGGCTTGTATTCCATGATTACACGAAACTTACCTTTGTCATCACCTAATGAAATCCATTCTTGTAAGCCCCCATTTCCAGAAAGTCGATCAATAAATCGAATGACTTCCCTTGCACAGAAGTTTTTGGTATCGTTGCCAACCTTGAATTTATCTAGTTCTTCTAGAACTGTAATAGGAATTGCGACATTATTATCTTCGAATGTGGATATGGATTGATGATCATGAAGTAAAACAGAAGTATCAAGAACGTAAATTTTTTCTTTTTTGGCCATTAAAGTCTTTTTATGAAAGTTAGCTTTTAATAAAGAATTGCAGCTAAAAACCGCAAGCTATTTATCTACAAATTATTGTTAGCATCAACTTTGATTATTTTTTAACGATTTCAGAAATAGCAGAATCGAAGTTGGCATACTTAAATTGAAAACCAATTTTCCTGATTTTCTCATTTGAAACCTTTAAGCTTTCGGTTAGCATTGTAGCCATTTCGCCGAGAAGCAGGGTTAATATACTTTTTGGAACTGCCGGAAAGAAAAAAGGTTTTCTCATTTTTTTCGTTATGGTTTTCATAAGTTCTCGATTCGAAATATATCCATTTGCAGCATTATATGTTCCTGAAATATCATTTTCAATGCAATATAAAAACATCCTACAGAGATCATCAATATGAATCCAAGGAACGTATTGTTTTCCCGAAGCTAGAGGACTCCCTACGCCTAATTTTACAGGACGAAGCAATTTTTTTAACGCCCCACCTTTATGATCAATAACCATGGCGATTCGTAATTTCGCAACAGGACAAACATCCTCAAAAGAGGAGCTAGCCAATTCCCAATCTTTGACCAAAACAGATAAGAAATCATCCCCATAAGGGTCATTTTCTGTTTTTTCATGTGGACCATTATATCCGTAGCAGTTTATGCCGGAAGCACTAATGAAATATTTTAGTTTCGGCATTTTTTCTGAAACAGATTTTAAAAATTGAATTGAATTAATTCTGGAATTAATTAAATCTGTTTTGCGATCAGAGCTCCATTTTTTATCCGCGATTCCTGAACCTGCTAAATTTATAATAACATCAATTTCAGACAAATACTCGCTTTCAATGGTCTGTTTTTCAGGATTCCAATAAATATGGCTGCTTTTTTTGGGTCTCCGCGTAAGTTTGTAAACGGTATACCCTTTTTGCTTGAGTAGCTTTGATAATGATCTACCTACTAATCCTCTCCCTCCTGAAATAAGAACTGTTCTCATTGTATAATTAACATGTGGTTTTATAAAGAGTTTAAAACCAAAAATTGTTACGCTAAATTTAATACAATTAATTGACTTTTTTCCTCATATATTATTGAGTGTTGAAGTTTACACGTATTTTCGAATCAAATTTAAATTTTGGGAAAAAGTATAGTCCTTTTTTACTTGATACTTGGTGTGATACGGGTGAATTCACAACCTTGCAGTGAATACATTCAGCACAAGAAGAATGTTCGGAGTAGCGTTTTAATTTGTCCTAATGCCATGGCAGAAGACCTTAGTGAACTATACCAAAGCATAATGAAAACACATCCCGACCCATACATATACTGTTCGAAAGAAGAACTAGATTCCGCCTACATAGAAGCGAAGAACGCTGTTTTGTCAGCTCAAAATATATTGGACTTTTCATTGGTTTTGACTGGTTTTATAAAAAATATACGAGATTCACACACCTATTTTAATCCAAGAGACCTCCTTGTGTTGGCCGGGAATAAATCAAAATCGGTTCCTTTTTATTTGAAGAAAATTGATTCAAAATTTTACTTGGTCAAGGCATATGATAATACCATTCCTGTAGGAGTAGAAGTTTTGAAGGTGGGCTCAATGACAGTGGATAGTTTATATCAACTAACTCGATTATTTAGCCCTGATGAAGCTTTTACCGAATCGGCAAGAACAGAAATCACGATAAAAATGATGGGGCTTGTGTTTAACGTGCAAAACAATAGTCTTGAAAATGAAGTTCAATTTAAATATGTGAATACATTAGGTGACACATTGCTTAAAAGAATTAGACGTATTAAATCAAAAAAATTATTTAAGAATGAAGAATGGTATCCATCTAAAGAGTTAGAATATCATTTTTTAAAAGATCAAGCATATTTGAGGGTGTATTCTTTTGAATCAAGAAATGAAAAAAAATTTAAGAAAACAATTGATCGTTTTTTTAGCCTTGTTGATTCAAAGGGGATTAATTCGGTGATCATAGATGTTCGTGAAAATCGTGGAGGATTCATTTTGTTATTGGAGCATTTATTGAGTTATATTAACATTAACGATGACACATATGATCTCAATTATGCATACAAGAGAAGTGATTTGGATAGATTTGAATCTTTATCTAGGTTAAAAAAAATAGATTTTGTTAAAAAGGCTAAGCGGGTTTATCCGAGAGGAATGATCAGTAAAGAATACGATTTTTTTTTAAGTCCTAAAGGAACTGTAAGGACAATACTCATGAAAAAAACCTCCTCAACTCCCGTAATAATCATTACCGAGGTGATTGCAAATTATATATGAATGGTTTATCTATGTCTGCTTCCGTTTTACTGGCTTCTTGGTTTAAAGAAACCAATAGAGGGGAAACCGTTGGAACGCCTTGTTTTGGGTCTTTGCAAGCTACCCATGGGAATCCAGCAACCATAGTTTTAAAAAACTCGGGACTGCCTGTATCTATTTCAACCTTAAAGCTAACACCAAATCATGTGATGAAAAATAAATACGGCGACATTGATATCGATAAACCAGTAACATTTAAATTACGAGATATCCAGTACGGAATAGATCCCTTTAAGTCAAACGGATCTAGGGATTAAAGTTTTTAAAACGATCAAATAAGGATTCAAAACGAGACATTTTAATTTTTTTGTAAACCGTTGTGTCAGTTGAATTGAAATTTACAAATACTTCTTCCCCATTTACCCGTGCTTTTAACCAGGATTGTATCCTATTTCGATCTTCTTTTACGAGCAAACTATCATGACAGATTTGAACAAGCCAGGCATTTGTTCCCATGGAGTCCGTATGTTTAACTCCTGGTTGCATGGTAAGAGAAGAAACTTTCGGATATTGTGCTTTTAATTCTTTATACACCTGTCCTCCAATTTCTCTAATCATCTGAATACTATCAAGGTTTGAGTTTTTCACGTTTAATTCCTCTTTTATTGAAGAAATTTGTTGCTTTTGGGCCATCAATTCAGCAGCTAATGGGTTAACGTCCTCCTTGTCTTTTAAGTTGGCAAAGCCCTGCCTAATCTCAAGAGTTGTGTTTTCTAAATGAAATATCGGCAGCTTTCGTTTTATCGCTTCTTGATCTTCTTTAGGGATAAGCTCCCCTCCGTAGGTCAATGTAATTTTCTGATTGGCAGCATCCACCTCTTGGTCTAGTAAATAAACATTAGGTATTGGATGTGTTGCTATTTCACTTTTAAGAAATTCTTCTGCTTTTTGATTGTATCTATCTTGTTGAACCATCGTATAACCAAAGTAAATACTTGGAATTATGGTAAGAATTGTAATGACAAAAATAATTCGATTTGTACGTTTTGCAATTTTAGTATCCAAATTGGCTTTTTGAGGGAATTTTAAAATCCGAGCCGTCACCAAAGTAGCCAGAGAAATGAATACGGTATTAATGAAAAATAAATAAAAAGCACCTAAGAAGTATTCAATTTGAAATGTTGCCAATCCATAACCAGCGGTACATAAGGGGGGCATTAATGCCGTTGCAATAGCAACACCAGGAATTACATTCCCTTTCATTTTACTTGCAATTGCAATAATCCCAGCTAGGCCCCCAAAAAATGCAATTAAGACATCATAGATATTTGGTGAAGTCCTGGCTAACATTTCTGTTTGAGCAACATTGATCGGTGTAAGTGAAAAATACAAGGTAGAGGCAATGATCCCAACGAGTCCTGCGAATAGATAATTAGATAACGCCTTCTTTAAAAGACCGAGGTCTGTAGTCGCAATTCCAAACCCCATTCCAATTATTGGTCCCATAATCGGTGATACAAGCATCGCACCAATAACAACGGCGGCAGAATTGACATTTAATCCGAGAGAACAAATAAAAACAGCAAATACCAAAATCCATAAATTGGTACCTTTAAAAACTACGCCACTATCAATGTTTGAAGCAATTACTTCAAAATCTTCCCGCTCATTTTTAAGACGAAAGCTGTCTATTATTTTCCGAATCTGATCAAAAAGTCTTTCCATTAGACTAAAATTATAATTTATATTTTAAAACGGTATCGTGAAACGATAATTTATAGGTATTTGTATAGCAAAACTATAATGAGATACCTTAAAAACTTTCCTAGAAATATAAATAAAAAAGTGGGTAATATTCTAGCTCTAAAAAATCCTAACGCAATACCCAATAAGTCGCCAATAAAAGGCAGCCAGCTCAATAAAGCCATCCAAGACCCAAATCTATTGACCCGTTTTTTCCACTTTTCTATTTTTTCTAAAGTAGCTCCGAAGACTTTTAGCCAATATGGATTTCCTATTCTACCAATAATGTAATTTAACCATCCTCCAAAAGTATTCCCGGTTGTAGCGCATGCCAAAGAAATAAAAGGATCATATCCCAAAGATAACATGGCAATTAAAAGAGCTTCTGATGTAATAGGAATAATAGTTGCTGCCAAAAAGCTAGTAACGAACAGCCCCCAGAAACCAATCTCAAATTCAAGCATAAAAAAAGCCGGCATAGCCGGCTTAAATTTTAATGGATTTTATTTATTTTTTAACGAACATACGGGTCACTGTAGTTTCTTCATTTGAAATAACGACTTTGTATACTCCTGAGGATAAATTAGAAGAATCAATAGAAACCTCGTTGGCCCCCTCATTTAAATAAAAAGAATTCGCACTCAATTTTTTTCCCGAAAGATCAAATACACAAATTTCAACGTTAAGAGCATTATCAGCATTCACATTGATTACAGATTCTGATGTTACAGGATTTGGATAGATGGTTCCAACGTGAACTTCGCTATCATTTTCCGCTATTCCAATAGTGGGTTCAAAGTTCAACTTTACAGCAGGAGACCATCCCCAACCGTTGAAATAATTTTCAGCACCGTCCTGTCCAAAGGGACCAAAGCAAACCGTAGAAAAATCATCATCACCTTTAGATGAGCGTTTAATAGCCATGTTTTCATCCGCACTTTGGTAGGTGCTTACTAGTGCCATATAAACCTTTCCTGCTTCAAGATTAATACCTATTTCACCATTAATATCTTCCAAAGGAATAGTTACAGGGCTGTTTGTTGGAGCAGGTGAAGGAAGAACATAAAGTCCATCAATTGCACCTCCAATAAATAAATTTGCTTGATCTTGAATATTTGTCATTACCTCATAAACAAGAACTTCAACCTCAAGACCCGGAGTGGTTCCTCCAGCAAAATATACATCTAGGCCCTTAACAAGCTCATTGGCTTCTAAAACGAATTGATTTCCAACACCGATTAAACCTTCTTGTGTAAAGTCAATAACACTTGATCCTAAAGGATGGTTGTGCCCGTACAAGTGTTGTGTGATTTCAAAGTCTTCAGACAAGGAGTTGTTTGAGGCTAATGAGTCTTCAGGTAATGTAGCTGTTATCGTGTAACTACCTATTTCTGAAGGAACAAATCCGGTATCATAAATCACCGTATCTGATGTTCCCGGCTCAACAGTAAAGGACACAGTAGTACTGGACGTACCTGCACCAGAAATGTCAACCGCGAGATCTTGAGTTTGAGTCACAGCGCCATTATTTTTAATAATCGCGAATATTGTTGTTGATTGAACCTGAGATAATGGAGTTTCATAGAAATCCCAAGCATTATAAATGTCATGAGTATAGAGTTTTTCGATACTCAGTTCATTGTCATAAGGCTCATATAATTCAACGTCGTCAATCATCCAGCCGTATCCACTTCCATATTGGTCGTTGTCAGAATCGTTGATCCATCTGAAACGAATCATAGAAAGGGCAGAATTTGTTACTGGCAATAATATAGCCAAATTGTTTTGAATTGGATCTCCGTTTGTGGCTGCGTCGATATTCACATCTGCTGAAAAAGCAGTCCAAGAGGCTCCACCATCTTCTGAGAATTCCACAAATGTTTGATCATAGTTGAACGCTCGGTATCGCTGATTAAATGTTAAAGAAAGGAACGCAGAGCTTGTTCCAGATAAATCGATGGTATCTGAAGTCACCCACGTATCTTGTGGGTCAATATCAGCATTAAGAAGATGTTGAACACCATTGAAAAAGGCAAAACCGTTGGATGCCGACGTACCAGCCGTTTCCATCCCTCCCATATAATCAACTGCTGAACTTATTCCTGGGTCTGAATTGGTACCGATAACAAAAGTACCCTGACCATTAGATCCAATTTCCCAAGTTGATGGATCAGAAAAATCATCAGACCATATAGGGGTAGATTTTTGAATGGATAAATTCGGTTTGACATTTGTCGATGACTCATTAAAAGGAGCCATTTCAAATATGACATTCGTGTTGTTGGTTTCATTTTTTTGAGACCATAAAGAGCTGGCCGTTAAAGACAAGCATAATAGTAGTAAGTGTTTTTTCATTTTGTTAATTTATAGGTGTGTAAATATACAAAACTCTTAGTAAAATCATCTATCTTTAAGAAATGGCAATTGGTTTCGAACCTCATTAAGCTTTGACTTTTCAATTTGAACTAAAATAAGCCCCTCATCTTTCGAGGTTTTAGAAAGAAGCTCACCCAAAGGACCTATACCACAAGAATCACCAATGTAGGTGTGTTTATTAAAATCAATTCCTACACGATTACATGATAGAACAAAGGCTTGATTTTCAATAGCTCTAGCTTTAAGTAACGCATTCCAATGATTCGCTCTTTTTTCTGGCCAATTGGCTACATATAAAATGATATCGAACAAAGGGTTTCCTTCTATGTCAATTTTATTTGAAGAGAGTTCGGGAAACCTTAAATCATAACAAATTTGAAGATTAATCTTCCAGTTTTTGTAATCAACTATAACCTGGCTTTCACCGGAGTCATAGACTTTGTCTTCACCTGCCAATCCGAAGGATTTTCTTTTGTTATATATGGTTGTTTTACCACAAGACTCTATGAATACTCCTCGATTGTAGTTCTTTCCATTTTCTGAAATGATCAACGAAGTATAAACCGCACAATTGAATTTTGTAGAAATGGTTTTTAAGAAATCGATTCCATTGGACTTTTCCATGGGCTCTGACAAATCGGTGTTCATTGTAAACGAAGTATGAAACATTTCAGGCAGTAGGAGCAAGTCGAGCTCTATTTTGCTATCCATTAGCTGCTGTATCTTCTCGTAGTTTTGAGATTTATTTTCCCAAGCTTGCTCAAACTGTAAAATACCAATAGTTAAATTTTGCATAAAAGGGTTGTTGCTTTTTCAATGGTTTCATTCTGTTTTGCAAAACAAAAACGAAGGATGTTTTTATGCTTATTTTTTTCACTAAAAACAGATATTGGAATTGACGCAATACCAAAGTCTTTGATGAGTTCTTCAGCAAATTCGACATCGTGTTTATTTGTAATGTCTGAATAATCTAATGTTTGGAAATAAGTGCCATCACATGGAAGAATTTTAAATCTGCTGTGTTCAAGACCTTTTCTAAATAGATCTCGTTTGGCTTGGTACATAGAGCCAATATCTTGTAATGAACTTAATTGTAAATACTCGAAAATCACCTGCTGACATAGACTATTTACAGAAAAAACCATGTATTGATGTATTTTTTTTATCTCATCCATAATTTTCTTTTCAGCGACAAGGTATCCTATTTTCCACCCAGTAACATGAAGTGTTTTTCCAAAAGAAGATACAACAATTGATTTCGCCCTTAAAGACTCATACAAATGAGCAGATAGGTGATTGTTTTCAAAAGTGATATACTCATATACTTCATCGGACAACAGATAAAGACTCGGATAATGGTCTAATAGTTGACCTAGCCTATGCATGTCAGACTTTGCCCAAGTTCGACCTGATGGATTGTGTGGATTATTGG
>CAJQPH010000079.1 GCA_905480165.1 uncultured Flavobacteriales bacterium | reverse complement strand
TCCTAAACTCCTAAACCACTAACATCCTTATGTAAGTGGTTTTTTATTTGATAATAAATAATCCTCAAGCATTCAGAACCCTTAGTGATAGCGCTACACGATGAATTTATTCTCTCGCAAAAATATATGAGTATATTTGATGTGTTTATCGGGGCATAAAAGAGTAATTTCATTATTGATTATTCTAATTGGAAAGGTTATTTCATCAAAAAGAATATTTAATTAAAAAGAGGGATGCTTAATAAATTTTTTAATAACAAAATTAATTCATCATTGTTTCTTTCTTTGATAATGTACATCTTACTAAACATTTTAGCGTATTTTCATTGGGAACAAGAGAAGAATATCATAGATAAATTTGACAAAACCAGCAGAGAGATACTTCAATCAAATGATGATTCTGATAAACAATTCGAACTCAAAAAACAAACTGAGAATTACGGAATCGAAATAGCTATCTACCTGATTCCAATATCTTTATTTATAGGTTTTTTGCAATTTATTGTTTTTGAAAATATAACAAAAAGGTTTTATAAAGTTTCCGATACACAAGCAAAAAGGAAAAAATAATGACTGAAATAAAACTGCACGCTGGAGGAAAATATAAATTATAAAAATCCGTTATAGACCATTTCTAACAATGTATCAACGAAAAACACCGATAAAAAATGATTGTTCGATAGAAAAAGCTTTAAATCTGATTTCTGGCAAGTGGAAACCAGCAATATTAAGTGAGCTTTTCCATACAACTTTGAGATTAAAAGATATTCAAAAAGGTTTACCTGAAGCTTCTAAAAGAGCATTAACTCAGCAGCTAAAAGAAATGATTGAAGATAAACTAATTGAAAAGAAAGATTTTAATGAATTCCCGAAAAAAACTGAATATTCAATTACTTCTTTAGGAATTAAACTTTCTCCTGTTTTTAATGAACTATCAAAATTTGGAGATAATTTAATGGGGTAAAAATTGCCCCTTATTTGATAACCGAATTAAACACTATAGTTTTGCCTTTTAACTAGATACAATAAAAATGAATCAGAAAGGCGTAATAATACAAGGTAGTTCGAGAAGCGATGGCAACACAAACAAAATTGCAGCTTTTATAAAAGAGAAGACAGCATTTGATATAGTCGATTTGAAATCTAAAAATATTTCCAGTTTTGACTATGACTTCAAAAATCAGGGCGATGATTTTATACCGTTAATGAATGAAATAGTTAATAGCTATGATATCATAATTTTTGCAACTCCGATTTACTGGTATTCTATGAGTGGAATTATGAAGAATTTCTTTGATCGAATAACAGACTGTTTGAAAATTGAAAAGGAAATTGGAAGAAAGCTAAGAGGGAAAACAATGGGTATGATAAGCTGTGGCTCAGATTCGGAGTTAAAAAAAGGATTTGAAATGCCCTTTGTTGAAAGTGCTAAGTATTTAGGTATGCCTTATCTGGGAAATTTTCACACTTGGATGGAAAACGAAATAATTTCAGAATCTTTAAAAAAAGAATTAAACATTTTCATCGAAAAAAATATAAAAACGGTATATACCAAAGTATAAAAATCAAATCGGCAAAATGAAAATTTTTGAAACTGAAAGATTAATTGTTAAAAGCTTAGAAAGTGCAGATAAAAAACACTTCGCTGAATTATTGACTGACCCAAAGATTTTGGAACAGATTCCGCAAATAGCGTTTACAGAAAGTCAAATTATAGATAGGTTTAATAAAAGTCTGCATATAGATTTAAGTGATTTAA
The DNA here is from genome assembly GCA_905480165.1 of uncultured Flavobacteriales bacterium. Classification (GTDB taxonomy): domain Bacteria; phylum Bacteroidota; class Bacteroidia; order Flavobacteriales_D; family Crocinitomicaceae; genus UBA952. The sequence goes on along the minus strand of CAJQPH010000079.1, from coordinate 6,021 downwards.
AAAAACAAAAATGTGTTTGTGGAATCTTCGAGAAGGACAACCCTGAAATGATTGGTCTTGCACTGTTTTTAATAAATGAAGAGAATGAAAAAGAATTAGGATATCGCTTTAGGGTAGAATATTGGGGAAAAGGATACGGAACAGAAGCAACTAAGGGAATGTTGGAATTTTATTTCAATGTGCTGAATACAGACAAAGTTACAGCAGACGTAAATATTGCTAATGTAGCTTCGGTAAAGATTTTAGATAAGTTTATGTTACCTGTGAGAGATTTTTTTAATGAGAGAGACAATTGCAACGATAGAAGATATGAACTCGAAAGAACTAACTGGCTGCAACAATGAATTTTAAAGATAATCGGTTTAATGCTATAGTCAAAGTTTTTATAAGAATACCAGGATGTGAAAGTCAGTAGAGAAAATGTAGTTGAATATGACCCTGGTTATTCATAATTTTGAGCATCTAACTTAATTGGAACATATGAATCGAATAATTATTTTAACAGTACTTGTATTTCTTTCTATGCACATTAACGCTCAGACAAAAATAATTGCCCATCGCGGATTTTCAAGTATCGCCCCCGAAAATACGCTTATTGCTTTTCAAAAGGCCATTGAATGCAAAGCCGATTACTTTGAGTTGGATGTTCATAAAACCAAGAATGATTCAATTGTGGTCATCCATGATTCGTCTGTAGACAGGACCAGTTCTAATAATGCGAAGGGTAAAATTGCCGAAATGAATTATAGCGATTTGGCTACAGTTAAAGTTGGTTACAGTGAGAAATTTGGTGATAAATATGAACATGAAAAGATTCCGACTTTAAGAGAAGCACTTGAATTGGCTAAAGGTAAAATAAAAGTCTGCATTGAAATAAAGATTTATGGGGCAGAGCAAGAGATTCTTAAAATTATAAATGACCTTGGCGTAAAAGAGGATGTAATACTATTTTCTTTTTATTACCCGGTATTAGCCAAGATAAGACAACTTGATAAGAATATTCCAATACTTTTCCTGATAAATAAAGCAGATAAAATGACCATAGATTATGCTAAGATTATTGAATCGAATGCTATAGGAGTTGGTTATGGAACTATCGTGACCGAAGCGTATCTCGAATTTGCCCATAATAACGGTATAGAAGTGTGGAAATGGACAGTAAATGAAGTAGATGAAATGCAACGCTTAATTGATCTTGGATTAGATGGAATAATCACAGATTTCCCTGATAAAGCGTTAAAATTACTAAATTAAGTCTGTTGCTAGATTGAAATAACATGGACGCGCTACCTTATACGAAAACTTTTGGCAGCAATGGATAATCAAGGAACCTGGTTCATATTTGATTAACATTGACTTCAATCATAAAATTAGTGATAGTCATCATTATTTTGGTGATTCAAATCATTGCATAAATCATTTATTTTTTGAAAAATTCATGAGTTGATATTAATAACAACTTAACATGAAATGCTTAAAGAAAATTCTTTCTAAGATGAATGTTTTTCATCTTAGGGAATTAAAATTAAAAAAAATAATTTCTCTATTCTATTACTTAATTCTTATAGTTTTACCAGTTGTAATTTCATGTTCTGATGAAGGTGAGAATTTTCAATCTTTTCTTGAAAAAAATGATGGAACAGAATGGGTGCTATTGAATGAAGATCTTATCGTGTATATACGATTGAATATAAACGAATCAATTCTTCTCGAGCAGTGGAGTTATAATAAAGAATTGGATTGCTATGACTATAATTCGAATATTTTTAGCCCTGGTGACTTTGAAATCAAGGAAAACTCTATAGATAAACTAAGCATTCAAGGAGATATGATCCTATCTGATTTCGAGCTCATGACCTTTAGCACACAAGACAATATGTTAACGGTAGATATCGTATTGTGTGAATGGGAGGAGGAGACCGTTTATTTTAATCAATCTTTAGTAAAGGTTGATAAGTTGATAAATTGCTCTAATGATTTCGGCAAATCAAATCAATTGCCCCGTTTCTATAGAATTATCCGATAGGGATTCAAATCTTTTCAAACCACTCATCAAAATTATCACTCATCCAATGTTTTTCTTCCAAAAATACCTGATCAATATCATTCGAATAATTGATTGTCATCATTGCATTATCGGGGGGGCTTTTATAATTTGTGTCACAACTATAAAGTTAATCTCAAGGACTTAATTTTCATATATAAATCCTGCATCATGCCCAACAAACTATCCCAATTCTGGCAGGAACTCAAAAGACGGCGTGTAATTTATTTGATTACTGTTTATGCCTCTTCCTCCTTTATAATAATTGAGCTTGTCAACAATGTAGTCATGCCTTTAAACTTACCTGAAAATATACCTGCAATTGTAATTGCCGCTCTTGTAATCAGTTTCCCAATAGTCATAATCCTTTCCTGGATATTTGATGTTACACCAAAAGGGATTAAGAAAACTGAATCAATTTCTGCAGCAGAAAAAAACCAAATTAAAACACCAAACTCATGGATAATTGCCACATATATTAGTATAGTTATAATCATCATTCTGGTATTGGTAAATGTCTTTGGATTAAAAAGAAACAATCCAATAGAATCCTATGATTTCAATTCAATCGCTGTTTTGCCATTTACTGATTTGAGTCCACAAAAAGATCAAGAATACTTTTGCGATGGGATGGCCATAGAGATAATTAATTCACTATCGCATTTTGAAGAACTTAAGGTTGTTGCGAAAACTTCATCATTTGCCTTTAAAGGGAAAAACACAAATGTACGAGAGATTGGCCAAATACTAAATGTAGGATCAGTTTTAGATGGCAGTATTAGAAAGGACTCTAATCAAATCCGCATTACGGTCCAACTAATCAATGTAGCAGACGGGACACAAGTTTGGTCTAGTAATTTTAATAGAGAACTTGAAGGTATATTTGAAATTCAGGATGAAATCGCATTGGCAATTGCGGAGAATTTGAAAGTGAACCTTTTACTTGAAAACAAGAATAATATTCTGACCCGATACACCGATAATTTTGAAGCGTATAATTATTATTTACAGGGAATGTATAATAAGGGCTTATTAACCCCTGAGGGGATTGAAAAAGCAATATATTTTTATGAACAAGCCATAGATAGAGATCCAAAATTTGCCTTAGCTTATGTTGAATTGGCAAACGTTTACCAGATTCTTTCCTACGGTTTGGTCTCTCCTGAAGTAGCTATCCCAAAAGCTGAAGAATATAACAAACTAGGTCTCGAACTGGATAATGAACTGTCTCGCGCATATACTTTACAAGGGATTTTTAATATGAACCATAACTGGAGGTGGGAGAAATCCGAAAATAATTACAAAAAGTCCCTTGAATTACATCCAAATGATGTGGAGGCGTTGACTAATTATTCAGTTTTATTAACGTATACTGGACGTAATAATGAAGCGATTGGACTCGCAAAAAGAGCCTTGGAACTAGACCCTTTGAACAACTGGGTTCATTTTTGTGTGGGTTGGTCATATTATTATAATCAACAATATGAAGAGGCTATAAAAGCGTTTCGTACGGCTGTTTCAATAAACCCTACAGATCTATTTTCAAATTATTACCTTGGAAAAACATATAAAGCCTTAGGCGAGAATGAGACAGCAATTACAACTCATGAACATCTTTATGGGCTATCGAATGATTTACGAACAATGGCAGTTCTAACCTATACATATTATGAAGCAGGAAGAATTGTAAAAGGGGGAGAATTATACGATAAACTAGCTGATCGTATACAAAGTGAATATATATCTCCAACTCTTATGTATTTGATATATCGATCTCGAGGTGAAATAGATCTGGCATTCGAATGGTTTGAAAAGGCTATTAATCAACATGAAGGATGGATTCTATGGATAGTGGTTGATCCCTACGAAAGTCAACTTATACCAAACGAGGCAAGATTTCAAAACTTAATCGATTTCATTGGATTGCCAATAACATCTAAATTAATTGAACTTAAAGTTTAGGATTAGCCATAATAAATTCTTTGATTAATGGATTCTTGATGGCAAAAGCAAAAGTTACCATGTACCAAGATGCCTACCCTTCAAAAAGCGAAACCACTATCCAATATTATCACTCATCCTAGTTCGGAATCATTTAAATTACTTGAAGACACTCAAATGGCTTATTATATCAAGTATGGTATGTTCATTGATCACTATGAAGAATTATTGATAAAGTCAAAATCCGTAATTAACATCATTAAAAAAGAATTAGCTATATGAACTTCTACGAATTCAACATGCTAAACCAGGATGACAATCTAAAGTCAGGTTAGAAGAAAATTACACTTTCAAAAAGAAATCATAGAATAAGAATAGTATCTTAATTAATCGGACTGGAGTGATTCTTCATTCCGTTTTGTTCATTTCCATTAACGGTTATTATCTGTGAAAGTCTCTCTTAGATTTTATCCCTAATAGTTCAGATTTATTTGACGACATACATTCTTATGATCCGGACTTTCTCAAAAGTTCCAGGGCAACAGGGTAAATAAGATCAACCCATTTACTGTATTGACTCCCACTGGGGTGAAGGTTGTCATCGGCAAGAGCTCCTTTCGAATCTCCCAGTTGCCTGGATAAATAGGTTACATCGATAAAAGGAACTTCAAATTGATCACATTTTTCTTTGATATAGGCATTGTACATGTCAATTTCATCGGCAAGGGGTTGACGACGAAAGCCTGCCCCAAATGGTGTGACGCCATAATCAGGTATAGATACCACAAACACCTTTTTGGTTTTTCCTGACAATGCAAGACTAATGTTCAGCAATTCGTCAAATTCATTCTTAAATGAAGTGAATGACAAGTTCTGGTATTGGTTATTGACACCTATTAAAAGAGATACCAGGTTGTGATTTTTTGGTTTTTCACTGGCAATAGCGTTTAGGAGGGCAGTGGTTGTCCATCCTGTGCGGGCCAGAATATTTACTTCTTGAAGGTTAATACTATCTGACTTTAGCCGGCTTTTTAATTGAATGGGCCATCTCATGGGATTAGTAACTCCCTGGCCAATCGTGTAGGAATCTCCCAGGGCCAGGTACGTGTAATTCACTTGCTCACTGACAACAGGAACTTCAACGGGATCTTCAACGAGATCTTCAACAGGCATTTGATCTTCTATAACCAACATCTCATCTTCTATATTCATATTATCATTGGAACATGAGCTGATCATAAAAATGGTTATCAACAGCAAAGCCATTTTCAGTTCCTTTATCTGATAAATATTAAACCAGTAAGTCCATATTTGTGAATCGATTTGCATACGTTACAAAAATAAGACATTTTTTGTTTGGTTTTGAGAAACTGCAGCTTGACTACCTAATAATTAATCATTGCCATCTTTGATTCGGTTTGGATTACTTCCATGATCGCGACAGGATTACTGCGTGATCCTGATTGCCATCCGTTTTGAGAATATAAAAAGCCCATCCGTTTACAACGGATTTTTTTTCATTTGTCATACCTTTGCTCAAACAAGTTTAGCAAGGTTATTCCAAATAAAAAAACCCCGCATTGGCGGGGCTTTTTCTATTCATCCGTGATCGCGACAGGATTCGAACACATGAATATATGCAACATAATATATTGTAAAACAGTTTGTTATAAAATATAAAAATAAAGTTTATTCCTACTTTAGGAACAAAATCGTTCCTATTATGGGAACAGATTATATATCCAAATTTTACAAAAATAATTCTTCAGGGTGAAAAACCAGTTCCCATATAAGAACCACTATTACACGGGGTTTTGTAAATGAAAAGTTCTCAGTTACAAGAAACTCCTTTACAAAAATCGATATACCCTCTTTAGGGTATATTTCAGTGAAAATGATTTATATCACAATGTGTTCTCATATAACACGTTATGTTTGTTTGAACTCAAGTGAATTGTTATGAAAAATCAACTGTTTTTACTTACGTTTTTGTTTATTTCCTTTTTAGGTTTTTCTCAATCAGATACCACTCCTCC
>CAJQPH010000078.1 GCA_905480165.1 uncultured Flavobacteriales bacterium | reverse complement strand
ATAAAAACCATGATTGAAAAGGACATCATGGAAGACCCCCCATAACTAAAAAAAGGAAGAGGTATGCCTATCACCGGAGCAAAGCCGATATTCATACCTATATTAATGGAAAAGTGATAAAAAAAGAACATGCCAACCGAATAAGCATAAATTCTATTAAATGTTGACCGTTGCCTTTCCGCAATGACCAAGATTCTAATTATTATAAAGAGATAGATCATAATTAAAACCGCCCCCCCAAAGAAACCCCACTCTTCGGCAAAAGGACAGAATATAAAATCAGTTTCACTTTCGGGGACATGATTCGTTTTTACACTTGATACAGAAGCGTTTTTGTATCCTTTTCCGGAAAAGCCCCCAGAACCAACGGCTGCCATTGCTCGATTTCTATTATAATCTTTTCCGTTGGGGTCTTCTTTAAGTCCTAAAAAAAGCTCAATTCGATCTTTTTGATGATCAGCAAGATGCACAAATGAATATTCAACAAAATAAGAGCTTGCACTACCGACGAGAAAGGAAAGAATAATAATCAACCGAATCCTAACCTTTTCTCTTTTCGTTCCAAATTTCTGTATAAATAGTATTCCGAGAACCGAAATCAGAAACAAACTAACGATGATGCCAAAAGACCCATATAGAGGTAAACCGGGTATTATTCCAAGATTTTTATGACCTAGTAGAATCGTAAGTATTGAAAGGAAAACCAGAACGAATAAAATGGGAATAAAGTGACTCCCAATCCATGTGTTTTTATAATTTACCTTGGGCAATAGATTAATGAATTTTAAAATAAAAGGGTCAAAGGTGAGTCCCTCACGATACAGCACAAAAAAGAAAGCCGTAAAAACAACAAAGGTTCCTGCATCGGGCTGAAGGAGTATTAGGCCCATCGGAATTACAATAATAACAAGGGCAATCAATACATTGTATGAACTCAATAACTTGAGGTTGATATCGCTTACATATTTAGCCAGTAATAGGGCTGTGGTAATTTTAGCGAATTCGGCAGGCTGTATTCCCATACTACCAACACCGATCCATGCTCGAGCGCCGTTAATTGGAGGCATAAATAATACAAGAACGAGAAGTCCAGTAGTTACAAGATAGATGGGTAAGGCAAACTTTTTGTATACATCAGAGTCAATCAGAAAAACGATAATGCCTAAAAAAAGAGACAAGAAAATCCACATGATTTGTTTTCCGTACTTTTCTGAAAAACTAAAAATACTGGGGTTTTCTTCATTAAAAGCGACAGAATAAATAGTCATTAACCCAAGGCAAATCAATGTTAGAAAACCAATTAATAAAGGCCAATCTAAGTTGTTAATAAGAGATTTTGATTTTCTCATTTTAATTTTTGTTCAGGACAGCGTCTAGAACGCGTTTTTCTTTTGCAGGGTTTACTATTTTTTTATTTAAATATTTTTCAATCATTAAACTGGCTATCGGAGCAGCCCACGTTCCACCAAAACCCGCATTTTCAACAAAGACGGCAATGGCAATCTGGGGGTTTTCCATAGGCGCAAATGCGATAAAAACAGAATGGTTCTTTTGTTTTACGGAACCTATAAAGTTTTCCACGGTTCCCGTTTTGCCACAAACATCGATTCCATTAATTCTAGCTAATCCCGCTGTGCCTCCAACTTCATTCACAACCCGCCACATACCATCGATAACCGGTAAAAAGTGTTTTGCATCAACCATGGTTTGGTTTTTCTGTATTTCTACGGGGAACCCTTTTTTGGGAGACTGAACAAAATGTGGGTCATAGTACCAACCCTTATTGGCAATTATCGCGGCAAGGTTGGCCATATGGAGAGGGGTTAGCTTAACCTCTCCCTGCCCTATTGCAATGGAACGAATGGTTGAAAAGGCCCACCCGTGGTGGCCATACCACTTGTCATAATATGCTGAGTTTGGAATTAAACCAGCACGTAGGCCATAAACATCAGAATTCAGTTTTTTTCCAAGACCGAAGCTTTGCATATACTTGTTCCAAAGATTTAGTCCGTCTTCTGCGTCTTCATAGCGATTGGTAAATTTCTTCTGTTCAATAATTTTTTTTACCGCATAGTAATAGTAGGGATTGCAAGAAAACTTTACAGCTTTTGCAACGCTAGAGGGGCTTGGGTGAGAGTGACAACCTACAAGGGTTTTATTACAGGGAAACGAGGAGTTTTCCTTAAGAACACCTTCCTGAAGCCCAATTAAGGATTGCACGAGTTTAAATATCGACCCTGGAGGATATTCTGCCTGAGTGGGCCTTGGATATAAGGGTTTGTCAGGGTCGTTTAAAAGTTCAGGGTAATACTGACTAACATTTTTTCTTCCAACTAAAATATTTGGATCATAAGAAGGAGCAGAAACCATAGAAAGAATTTCTCCTGTTTTCGGTTCAATAGCCACAATACACCCTTTTTTATTTTTCATCAGCGCTTCTCCGTATGCTTGAAGCATAATATCTAAACCAAGTCGAATAGGTTCGGCTGGTTTTGCTAAAGTATCATAACGGCCATTTTCATATCGTTTTACTTCATTATTCATCGCCGAACGAACAATGTAATGCACCCCCTTTAAACCCCTTAATTGTTTTTCATAAATTCTTTCAATACCAGCTCTTCCAATATTATAACTGGGTTTGTAGAACTTGTCTTTTGATACCTCCTCTTTATTTACTTCAGATAAATACCCAAGAATATTTGCCCCATTAGGATAAGGGTAATACCTCATGCTTGTTTCTTCTTCATAAAACCCAGGGTAAGCGTCTAAAAATGGTGCAATCCTTACCATTTCCTCTTTAGCTATTTCTTTTAAAAAAGGGTAAGCTCGGTTTTTTTGATAATTAGATTCTTTTTTCCCACTATATTTATTATAGTAGGTCCCTTCTCCTTTTATAATTTGTTTGAATCGCTCTGCGATCATAACGGGTTCCCATCCTATGAGTTTGGCAAAACCAACGGTATCAAAATCAACACCTAACTTTTCCTCAATAACCATAAGGTTGAAATAGGTTTTGTTTCCAACGATTTTTAGACCATTTCTGTCATATATGATGGCTCTTGGCGGAGTCACCTCCCTCCTTTTTTCACTAATTTGATGAGCCCTGTCACTCCACGTATCATCAAGAACCTGCATGTAAAAAAGCCGAGAAATGTATATAATCCCAACAAACAATATGAAGGAAATAATCACATATCTTCTGTTTTCTACATTCAATTTATTTTGACTTTTTAAGGAGTAAGGTTTGTAAGATAACACAAACGATAAATGAAAGCAGGGTGCTGGGGAGTGTTTTTTGAAGAATTAACAAGAATTCTAAAATTGAAAAACTCTCCATGGCAAAAAACCACAAATGATGGAAAATTAATAGAGACCCAAATGCAAAGATAAACCACTTGTTCCCCATATCGAATATAGATGGATTTTTAATTGGATCATACCCATCTCGAGGAGCAAACCACCGAAAAACGAAAGGTCTTAAGTAAGCCATAAAAACCAAAGCTGAAGCGTGTAAACCAAAAGTATTAGACAAGACGTCAATAAAAAGACCTAAAAAAAAGGAAATAAATAATAAACGAATAACTGATAAATCGAAAGGCAAAAGCATGATGTACAATGGTGAAACCATAATGTGTACATATGGATTTATTTCTAATTGATTAAAAATAAATACTTGCAGAAAAACAAAGAATAAGAATCTAAAAATGAAGGTATAAAATTGTCCCATAATTATTGTTCCCCGTTTTCGTTTTCAAGCATTATCATCTCTTTGCGAAACAAATTATTGATTACATATACATTTTCGAGTGAGTTATATTTTTCTGAAAAAGCAATTTCGATTTTCCATACAGATTTTCCTTCAATGGGTTTAACGGCAGAAACTCTACCTACCGGGAGCCCTTTAGGAAAGATGCCGCTACCCCCTCTCGTAATAACCTTCGAACCAATAGCTATTTTTATATCATTCGTAATACCAGAGATGTCTCCTACATTTGGTTTTTCCCCATTCCACTTAAGCAAGCCGAACGCACCATTACCTTCAATCATGACATCCATATTGATATCTGAAGTTAGCACGCTTTTTACAATGCTAAAATGCGTACTGGCGGTGTGAATAATTCCAACAACCCCCTTGCTAGAAAAAACGCCCATACCGCGATTTACACCCTGTGTTTTTCCGATGTTCAATGTAAAAAAATTATTCCTATTCGTTGTTGTTGAGTTGATAATTGTTGCTGGAATGTAATGATATTGTTGTTGATGAATGGTGTCCTGAACAGAAATAGAATCTTTTTGTAGTTCGTACAAAAAAGAAGGAACTTTAGAGCGGAGCTTAATGTTTTCTATCTGAAGGTTTCGATTGTTCTCTTCAAGGTTGAAATGTTTGGTTATCGAATGTTTAATCTCAAATAAGGTTCCGGAAAAAGAGGATGCAGTAGTGAAATAATTGCTTTTCGGTACGGTCATAAATGAAACGTAAAAGTAGAAAGCAATTCCCTGAAGAAATAAAAAAACGAAGAGAACTCTTAGTTTTTGAATAAATTCAATCAGATTCTGCATCTTCAAAGATAATAAACAACCGGTGAATAAACCCGAAGAAAAAGAAAATTATAAAGAATTAATCTTTGATAAGAAACTGATATTTATCGATGTTTTTTAAGGCAATACTTGTCCCCCTCGCAACGGCCCTTAAAGGATCCTCTGCAATATGAACAGGAAGTTTTGTTTTGGCTGAGATTCGATCATCAAGCCCCCTAAGCATAGACCCACCACCAGCTAAATAGATACCTGTTTTGTATATATCGGCAGATAGTTCTGGGGGAGTCATTTCTAAGGCACTTAAAATAGCCTCTTCAATTTTTGAAATGGTTTTATCCAAAGCATGTGCAACTTCAGTATAAGAAACCATTATTTCTTTAGGAATTCCAGTCATCAAATCTCTTCCTCTTACAGCAAAATCCGAAGGAGGGGTTTCTAAATCGGGTAATGCTGCCCCCACCTCTATTTTAATTTGTTCAGCCGTTCTTTCTCCAACAAGGATATTATGTTGTCTTCTCATATACTCCTCTATATCATTGGTGAAGTCATCTCCTGCAATTCTTATTGATTTATCGCAAACGATACCACCTAACGCTATTACTGCAATTTCAGATGTTCCACCACCGATATCTATAATCATATTACCCATAGGCTCTTCAACATCAATCCCAATTCCAATGGCTGCAGCCATAGGTTCATGAATGAGATAAACTTCTTTTGCACCAGCATGTTCTGCAGAATCACGAACGGCTCTTTTTTCAACCTCTGTTATTCCAGAAGGTATGCAGATAACCATTCTCAATGTTGGGTTAAATAAACTTCTTCCTGAGTTGATCATTTTAATCATCCCACGGATCATTTGTTCTGCACTTTGAAAGTCAGCGATAACACCATCTTTTAGAGGTCGAACGGTTTCAATTAACTTGTGGGTTTTTCCATGCATCTGTTGGGCTTTTTTTCCAATTGCCACAATTTTTCCAGACTGAATGTCTTTAGCAACGATCGAAGGCTCGTCAACGACGACCTTATCATTCCAAATAATTAGGGTGTTAGCCGTACCTAAGTCAATTGCTATTTCTTGCGTTAAAAAACTAAAAATCCCCATTTTAAAATTTATATTGAAACTATTAAAACCTATAAATTAAAGGCAACATTCAAATATAATAAAGTTAATGTTTGAAATGACGAATTCCGGTAAAAACCATTTTCATTTCATTTTCGTCACAGTACTCAATTGATAATTTGTCTTTTATTGATCCTCCAGGCTGAATAACGGCTTTAATCCCTTCGTTACAGGCGATTTCTACACAATCGGGAAATGGAAAAAAAGCATCACTTGCCATCACTGCTCCATTGAGGTCAAAATCAAAAGATTTTGCCTTGTGAATAGCCTGTCTTAAGGCATCAACACGAGAGGTTTGACCAGTCCCACTTGCTAAAAGCTGGTTGTTCTTAGCCAAAACAATAGTATTTGACTTCGTATGTTTAGATATTTTATTGGCAAATAAAAGGTCCGAGATCTCCGAATCATTTACACTTTTTATAGTTACACAGTTTAATTCTTTCTCTGTTTCAGTTAAAACATCTCTTTCCTGGACAAGAAAACCATTTAAAACGGTTCGGACTGTCCGATTGGCTCTTTGAAAGGAATGGGATTTAAGTAGAATTCTATTTTTCTTTTGTTTTAAAATCGCTAAAGCGGTTTCTTCAAATTCTGGAGCTATAAGCACTTCACAGAATAAATCAGCAATTAATTCAGCCGTGTCTTCATCAATAGGCTTATTTGAAACGAGAACGCCTCCAAAGGCACTAACCGGATCTCCTTCTAAAGCAGCGGAGTACGCATCCTTAATGGTTTCCCTCGAGCTAAAACCACAAGCATTGTTGTGTTTTAAAATACCAAAGGTTGGCAAAGCGTCTTGAAACTCAAGAATAAGATTCATTGCGGCATCAACATCCAAAAGGTTGTTGTATGAAAGTTCTTTACCATGAATCTGATCAAACATCTCATCAAAGTCTCCGAAATAGAAGCCTTTTTGATGAGGGTTTTCGCCATACCTTAGGGTTCTTGAATTAGAGTTACTAATCTTTAAATACTCCGATTGTTCAGGAGCAAAGTAATCATGAATGGAGTTATCATAATGAGAAGAGATCTGAAAGGCTTCACCAGCATATTTTCTTCTCTGTTCTTCGGTAGTATTCGCGCCTTGTTCTTTTAAAATCTCAACAAATCCTGCGTATTGTTTTATCGTTGACAATACCACAACATCATTAAAGTTTTTTGCCGCCGCTCGAATTAATGAAATTCCGCCAATGTCTATTTTTTCAATGATTTCGTCATGGCTCCCACCAGAGGAACAAACCTCTTCAAATGGATAAAGATCAACGATTACAAGGTCAATAGATGGAATGCCATACTCTAAAATGGTTTCTTGGTCTGAGCTTAAAGATCGGCGATTTAGGATGCCACCAAAAACTTTTGGGTGAAGTGTTTTTACTCGGCCACCAAGAATAGAAGGATACTCTGTTAAATCTTCAACACGGATCACCGGTATCCCGAGCTCTTCAATGAAAGCCTGGGTTCCTCCTGTTGAATAGATTTGAACATTGTTTTTATGTAGCTCTTGAACGATATTTTCTAATCCGGTTTTATAATAAACGGAAATTAGTGCTGATTTAATTTTTTTCATATCAGGAAAATAGAATCTTTATAAATTATAAAGGGCCGCAACAGCAACCCTTTTTGATATTCAATTAATTATTTACAAGATTAACCAGAGCACATTTCACAATCATCTGGATCATCTAAAGAACAGGCGATTTCTTCTTTTGATTTGCTCGTGCTTTTAGCAACAACATCCTTGTCAACAGTAAACTTAATGGCATCTGTAGCCGCTTTTGTTCGGAGGTAGTACATACCCGTTTTAAGTCCCTTTTCCCATCCGTAAAAATGCATTGAGGTCAACTTTCCAAAATTAGCATTTTCCATGAAGATGTTTAGCGACTGACTTTGACAAATATATGCCCCTCTATCAGCAGCCTGCTCAATAATTGATTTTTGTGAAATCTCCCAAGCTGTTTTGTATAATTGCTTTAAGTTCTCCGGAACATCTTCAATGTTTTGAACAGAACCATTCGCAGCCATTATTTTTTGCCTCATTGTTTTATCCCAAAGACCTTCTTTAACGAGGTCTTTCAATAAATGCTTATTCACAATAATGAACTCTCCAGATAAAACCCTTCGAGTATAAATATTTGAGGTATAAGGCTCAAAACATTCATTATTTCCGAGTATTTGAGCAGTTGACGCTGTTGGCATTGGGGCCAATAACAATGAGTTTCTTACACCATATTTTTTCACTTCATCTTTAAGAAGGTCCCACTCCCACCTTTGGGTTGGTTTAACATTCCACATATCGAACTGAAATATTCCTTTAGAAACAGGAGACCCTGCATACGATTCATATGCACCATCTTCTTTTGCTAAATCTTTTGACGCTGTCATTGACGCAAAATAGATGGTTTCAAAAACCTCACGATTAAGCGCCTTTGCTTCTTCTGATTCAAAAGGCAATCTCATCATTATAAAGGTATCGGCCAACCCTTGAACGCCTAAGCCAATAGGCCGGTGTCTTAAATTGGAGTTTTTAGCCTCCTCAACAGGGTAAAAATTCTCATCAATAATTCTGTTAAGATTTATGGTTGCTTGGTACGTTACTTCAAAAAGTTTTTCGAAATTAAATGTTCCATCATCATTAACGTACTTTGGCAGAGCCAAGGACGCAAGGTTACAAACCGCAACCTCATCAGGTGCGGTGTATTCAATAATCTCAGTACAAAGGTTAGAAGACTTAATAACGCCAAGGTTTTGCTGGTTAGATTTTGCATTAGCAGCATCTTTGTAGAGCATATATGGAGTTCCTGTTTCTATTTGAGACTCAAGTATTTTAAACCAAAGGTCTTGCGCTTTTATGGTTTTTCTTCCTTTACCTTCTTTTTCGTATTTGGTATAAAGTTTTTCAAATTCTTTACTGTGAGTATCAGACAATCCAGGGCATTCGTGAGGACACATTAGGGTCCAATCACCATTTTCCTTTACACGTTTCATGAATAAATCGGGAATCCATAAGGCATAAAATAAATCACGCGCACGCTGTTCTTCTTTTCCGTGATTCTTTTTTAGGTCAAGAAAGTCAAAAACATCAGCATGCCATGGCTCCAAGTACATTGCAAAAGAACCTTTACGCTTTCCCCCCCCTTGATCAACATATCTCGCAGTATCATTGAAAACCCTTAACATTGGAACGATTCCATTTGAGGTGCCATTTGTTCCTTTAATGTATGAGCCAGTTGCTCGGATATCATGAAGAGAAAGCCCGATTCCCCCTGCAGATTGAGAAATTTGAGCGCAAGATTTTAAAGTATCATAAATACCATCGATACTGTCCTCTTTCATCGTTAGTAGAAAACAAGATGACATTTGAGGCTTTGGAGTTCCGGAGTTAAATAATGTTGGTGTCGCGTGTGTAAACCATCCTTCTGACATTAAATTGTAGGTTCGGATTGCGGATTCAACATCATTTTTGTGAATACCAACAGAAACACGCATGAGCATCTGTTGAGGTCTTTCAGCAATATTGCCATTTAACTTCATTAGGTATGACCGGGTTAAGGTTTTAAAACCAAAGTAGTCATATCTAAAGTCTCTATCATATATAATGCTCGAGTCAAGCAGGTTTTTATTATCCATTATGATGTCATGAACTTCTTTGGATAATAGTGCTGCATTTTCTCCAGTTTTTGGATCAATATAATTGTATAAATCCTGCATTACATCTGAAAACGTTTTTTTCGTTTCTTTATGCAGGTTTGACACAGCAATACGTGATGCCAACAAAGCATAATCAGGGTGGTCAATGGTTTTCGCCGCGGCAACTTCTGCGGCAAGATTGTCAAGGTCTGATGTTGAAACACCATCGTAAATACCTTCAATAACTTTCATGGCAACAGCTTCTGGGGAAACCAATGGATCTAAGCCGTAACACATTTTTATAATTCTCGCCGTAATTTTGTCAAATTTTACGGGTTCTTTTTTTCCTTCTCTTTTTACTACGTACATCTAATTCTATTTTAACAATTTTTAAAAATCTTCATCCAAACTAAAAGTTTGATCATCCCCCGATAACACTCCTGCTTTTTGATACTCACCAACTCGCTTTTCAAAAAAGTTGGTTTTACCTTGTATTGAGATCATCTCCATAAAATCAAACGGATTAGAAGCCCCGTAAATTTTTTCGTTTCCAAGCTCAACAAGTAACCTATCAGCAACAAATTCAATATATTGTGACATCAAGTCAGAATTCATTCCGATAAGTTTGACCGGTAGTGCATCGGTAACAAATTCTTTTTCAATTTCTACAGCATCTTGTATAATTTTGGTCACATCTTCTTTTGGAAGTTGATTAACCAAGTGCTCTGTATAAAGGAGACATGCAAAATCACAATGAAGCCCTTCGTCTCTTGAAATTAATTCATTGGAAAACGAAAGTCCAGGCATTAAACCTCTTTTTTTCAACCAGAAGATTGAGCAAAACGATCCGGAAAAAAAGATGCCTTCAACAGCAGCAAATGCCACGAGTCTTTCCGCATAACTACCCTCATCTATCCACCTCAATGCCCAATCTGCTTTTCTTTTAACACAATCAAGAGTGTCTAGCGCATTAAAAAGGTGTTTTTTCTCCGCTGAATCTTTAATGTAAGTGTCTATGAGGAGGGAATATGTTTCCGAATGAACATTTTCCATGGCGATTTGAAAGCCATAGAAAAACTTCGCTTCAGTGTATTGCACTTCAGCTAAAAAGTTTTCGGCTAAGTTTTCATTTACGATTCCGTCTGATGCAGCGAAAAAAGCAAGAACGTGCTTCACAAAATGCCTCTCATTATCATTTAATTTGCTCTCCCAATCTATTAGGTCGGGCTGGAGATCAATTTCCTCTGCAGTCCAAAAACTTGCCTCTGCCCGTTTATAAAAAGACCAGATGTCATCATGTTGAATTGGAAACAACACAAATCTATTTGTGTTTTCTTGCAGGATGGGTTCTTTTTGTTCGGCCATATTCTTTTGTTTTTGGTTTTATTTCAATTAAGGAAAAACACAATCAATGGAGTCTAATTTTAGACTCGGATTTGAAAATATTACCCTTAAGCGTTCTGCTTCCTCAATTATTCAAGCAAAATAGTTGTTTCTTGTATGCTTTTTCTCTTTGTTGAGGCATACAAAAATTGTCAAAAATCTCACCTTTTCAAATTAAAGAAATGAACAATTTCTCAATGTTATCAACACCTCATTTCGCAAATCATTAACTAGTAGACCTTTCAGCGATTATTAACATTCAGGGGAAAGATATCCACAAAGTTTTTTACTCTTATGTAAAACTTTTATCAAGCCTTTTTATAAATGGTATTGATTTTTTTTCAATTTTATATACTATAAATATAATTCAGATAACAAATAATTTGACAAGAGCTTTGATTCCTTTTTTCACATATAAATGTTCATATAAATAACAATCGCTTTGCTTACAAGTTTTCAAGGGGTTTTTTCTCTATTAAAATATAGAATAGATGCTGTTTTTGGATTGGTTTTTCCTCAAAAATGTGTGGGTTGTGATAAAGAAACGATTCATAAAGGTAGAGGGATATGTTTTGCTTGTAATTCGAAAATTATGTGGTCGCAACCTTTTGAAAGAGAAATAAACAGTCAAATATTACAAGGAGTGAACCTTTTAAACGTAAAAGCTGCGTATAGCCTTTTTTATTTTTCCAAGGACGGGGTTGGACAAGCTTTAATACACCAACTTAAATACCGTGGATCATGGAAGACGGGTTTGTTTTTAGGTGAAAAACTAGGGCTTTCGATTGAGGAAACGGGGCGCGCTAATCAACTGGATTGCCTTATTCCGATAGCTATGTTTCACAGAAAAAAATTTGATAGGGGATATAATCAAGCATACTACATCGCCAAGGGTTTGTCATCAATTACTGGAACACCAATTCGGCAAAACCTGATAAAAAAAAGAAAACAAACTCAAAGTCAAACAAAGTTAAGTCGCGAACAACGTCGAATGAATGTGAGAAACACATTTATAGTGTCCGATAAATTAAAGAAATTCAATACCATTGGATTGGTTGACGATGTGGTAACAACAGGCTCAACACTAAGGGAGGTTTGTAAGGAAATTATAAATGTAAACAGGTCAATCAAAATAATTATTTTTACCATAGGCGTAGCTAGAATCGAATGAAAAAACATTTAATTATTGGAGGAGGGGTTGCAGGAGTTGCTTTGGCTTGGCAACTCATTAAAAAAGGCCATCTCGTTCTATTGATTGACAACAAGCAAAACAAATCATCAACAATAGCTGCAGGAATGATTAACCCGATTGTGTTTAGAAGGGTCACTAAATCTTGGCGAGTAGATGAATTTCTTCCGTTTGCTATAGACTTTTATAAGGAGGCAGAGGCCGCTACAGAAAGCCAATTTTTTAATTCAATTAAAATCAGGAGGTTTTTTGCCAGTGAACAAGAGAAAAAATATTGGCTGCGAAAACAAGAAGAAGAGCCCTACAAGAAATACTTGTCCCCAGAAGAGAAATACAAACATGAATTTACAAGCCCTCAAAACAACTTGGGCTCTGCAATGGTCAAAAATGCCTTTAGGGTAAATGCCCAGTCTTTTATGCATCAAATGCATAAATTATTTCGAACCAAGAACTGTTTGATTTATGAATCATTTGATCATGCTCTTTTTAATCCTGATAAAATGAGTTACAATCGTGAAAAATATGATTCAATTGTTTTTTGTTGTGGCACAGATCAGGACAAGATCCCGTATTTTAACTCTATAGAAATACAGCACACCAAGGGTGAGATATTAACAGTACGGGCCAAGCAAATGCCAAATAAAGAAACCTGGAATAAAAAAGGTTTTATATTACCAATAGGGCCTGATTCCTTTAAGATAGGCGCAACAATAGAACGCAACACCAATGACACCAAGGTAACGGATCACGGCAGAAAAGAGTTGTTAAACGTCATAAATGGTCTTTATTCAGGGAGCTACGACATAACTGAGCAAATAGCAGGAATAAGACCAACGGTATATGATCGCAGGCCCGTTTTGGGAGAGCATCCAAAACACAAGAGGTTATTTATTTTTAATGGTCTCGGAACAAAAGGCTATTTAATGGCACCGCTTTTGGCTCAGGAAATGGCTGATTTTATGATTGATGGAAAGGCATTACACGAAGAAGTTCAATTGTCGAGATTCTATAAAAACAAATAAGAAAACAACACGCTTTTTCTTCAATAAAATACCTGTAAAGTATAGTCAAATTGGGATTTAAAGTGTAGTTTTGATTGCTAATGAAACAGATACGCAATTTTTGCATTATTGCCCACATTGATCACGGAAAAAGTACTTTGGCAGATCGGCTTCTGCAAACGACAGGAACCATTTCTGATAGAGAGATGCAGAATCAGGCTTTAGATGATATGGAGCTCGAAAGAGAGCGTGGAATCACCATAAAAAGTCATGCCATCCAAATGAGTTACAATTATGAGGGAGAGGATTACATTCTGAACCTTATAGATACTCCAGGACATGTTGATTTTTCATATGAGGTTTCTAGATCTATCGCCGCATGTGAAGGTGCTCTTTTGATTGTAGATGCTTCTCAAGGAATTGAGGCCCAAACAATCTCGAATCTATACTTGGCATTAGAGCATGATCTTCATATTATCCCAATACTTAACAAAATGGACCTCCCAGGTGCAATGCCAGAAGAGGTTTCAGATCAAATTGTTGAGCTGATAGGATGTGGAGAGGATGAAATCATTCGTGCTTCAGGAAAAACAGGATTAGGAGTTGAAGAGATTTTAAAATCTGTTATTGAAAACATCCCTGCCCCAAAAGGCAACGATGAAGAGCCACTACAGGCTATGATTTTTGATTCGGTATTTAATCCCTTTAGGGGCATAATTGCCTATTTCAGGGTTAAAAATGGAACCATCAAGAAAGGACAAAGGATTAGATTTTTTAATACAAAGCGAGATTATAATGCTGATGAAATTGGAATCCTCAAGATGGGACTGGTTCCTAAAAAGGAGCTAAGAACAGGAGATGTTGGATATATAATTTCTGGAATAAAGCAAGCGAATGAAGTAAAAGTAGGAGACACGATTACCTCAACAGATAACCCTTGCATTGAGGCAATTAAAGGTTTTGAAGACGTTAAACCAATGGTTTTTGCTGGGATTTACCCAGTTGACACGGAAGACTATGAGGAGCTTCGCTATTCTATGGAAAAGCTTCAGTAGAACGACTCTTCTTTAGTTTTTGAACCGGAGTCATCGGCGGCCTTAGGATTTGGGTTTAGATGTGGGTTTTTAGGAATGCTGCACATGGAAATTATTCAGGAACGTCTGGATCGAGAATTCAACATGACCGTAATTACAACTGTTCCAAATGTTTCTTATAAGTCTTATCTTAGAAAGGCTCCAGAAGAGGTGTTAATTGTAAACAACCCTTCTGAACTTCCTGACCCTTCAGGAATGGAGAGAATAGAAGAGCCATACATTCAAGCACAAGTTATTACCAAGACAGAATATGTTGGGGCGATCATGACTCTATGTATAGAAAAGAGAGGAGAGCTTAAGAATCAGGTGTATCTCACCCAAGACCGGGTTGAAATTAGTTTTGAAATGCCCTTAGCTGAGATTGTATTTGACTTTTATGACCGATTAAAGTCTGTTTCGAGGGGTTATGCCTCTTTTGATTATCATCCAATTGGATACAGAACATCGGACTTAATCAAAATGGATTTATTATTAAACTCGGAACAAGTTGATGCCCTTTCGGCATTAGTTCACCGAAGCAATGCCTTTGATTTGGGAAAAAGAATTTGTTTGAAACTCAAAGAGTTGATTCCGAGACAACAGTTTGAAATACCAATTCAGGCTGCCATTGGAGCCAAAATAATTTCCCGCGAAACGATTAAGGCGCTAAGAAAAGATGTTACTGCCAAATGTTATGGCGGTGATATTACTAGAAAAAGAAAATTATTAGAAAAACAAAAAGCAGGTAAAAAAAGAATGCGTCAGGTGGGAAGGGTAGAGGTCCCTCAAGAAGCGTTTTTGGCTGTACTTAAATTAAACGACTAAAAATAATATTATGTTAGTACACTCACATTCGGGATTAAGATGGTTGGTTTTAGGATTACTTATCTATGCCATTTATAATGCTGCCGTAAACAAAACCAGTTATGAAAAAAGAGACAAGATGATTAATCTTTTTGCGATGATCAGCCTTCATATTCAGCTTTTGTTAGGTATTATTCTGTATTATACATCAGGAAACGTTTCTTTTGATTCGGGCTGGATGAAGAATGCTGTAACGCGCTTTTATGGAATGGAGCATCTATTAGGAATGCTGTTGGCAATCATCGTTGTGACAGTTGGGCGCAAAATGGCTGAAAAGCAAGAAGAGCCCGAACAAAAAAACAAGAAAATTTTGGTTTGGTATACAATAGGTTTATTTTTAATTCTGGCGTCTATTCCTTGGCCATTTCGAGAAGCGCTCAATGGGTCATGGTTCTAAAATCACTCTTTTTTTTAACGATACTTTTTTGTGTAGGCTGTACTGATTCACCCCAGGAAATCCTTTCAGGAACTCCCGCAGAAAAAGGGGAACAGCTTTATCAAACTCATTGTGTAAGATGTCATGGGTCTGATGGTAATAAAGGGGCAAGCGGAGCGAAACAGCTCCAAAAAAGCACACTCTCCAAAGCTCAAATCATCGACATTATTAAGAACGGCAAAGGGGTAATGCCAGCATACAAGAACACGATTAAAGGGGATTCAAGTTTCATTTGGCTTGCCGAATATGTTTTAACACTAAAAAAATAGATGGCCAAAGCAAAATTGAAAATTGAAAAACAAAATGAAGGCTGTATAATCGTTGGTGTAGCCCAATCAGGTATTTCAGAAGAAATTGCTCTTGAGCATCTTGATGAACTTGAGTTCTTGGCAACAACTGCGGGAGCAGTAACTAAAAAACATTTCTTACAAAAACTGCCAGTCCCAAATCCAAAAACGTACGTGGGTTCGGGAAAGTTGATGGAAATACATGAATACATCTCTAATAATAAAATTGAACTTGTCATTTTTGACGACGAGTTATCGCCTTCTCAGCTTCGCAATATAGAAGGCGAATTGAATTGCAAAATACTAGACAGAACTATTTTGATACTTGACATTTTTGCAAGTAGAGCAATGACTTTTCATGCAAAAACTCAAGTGGAATTGGCCCAGCTTCAATATATGCTGCCAAGGCTGACCCGATTGTGGACCCACCTTGAAAGACAAAAGGGGGGAATTGGTTTGCGTGGCCCAGGAGAGTCTCAAATCGAAACTGACAGACGGATTATTAATCAGAGAATTTCATTAATGAAGGAGAGGTTAAAAGATATAGATAAGCAAATGCATACTCAAAGAGGCAACAGAGGTCAACTTGTCCGAGTTGCTTTGGTTGGGTATACGAATGTGGGAAAAAGCACCTTAATGAATGTTCTTTCTAAGTCTAAAGTTTTTGCGGAAAACAAATTATTTGCCACGCTGGACACAACGGTTAGAAAAGTAGTTTTAGGGAATCTTCCGATGCTTCTTACAGACACAGTGGGGTTTATTAGAAAGCTCCCCAAACAGCTCATGGAGTCTTTCAAGTCAACCCTTGATGAGGTGCGAGAGGCGGACATTTTGATCCATGTATTGGATATTTCTCACCCTAATTTCGAAGACCACTTTAAAGTAGTTAATGAAACATTAGCAGAAATAGATAAATGTGATAAACCAACCATTGTTGTTTTTAATAAAGTAGACGCCTATAAGGCACCAGAGTTTGAACTTGAAGATCCGGATGGTCTTTCTTCATTAGACCTTTTGAAGAAATCTTGGATGTCCAAGCTTGGACCTAAAAGGGCTATTTTTATTTCTGCTCAAAAAAAGGAAAACATGGAAGAATTGAGAGGGGTTCTTTACGAAGAGGTAAAAGAAATTTTCAAGGTGCGCTATCCTTACAATAACTTTTTGTACTAGGCTTCAAAAAAAACAGTTTCAAGAGCCCCTCTGTGTTTTGCACTTGAAAATCAGTTGCGGCTCATGAGCTCTGATCAAGCTTTTTCACCATTGTTAGAATTGTTGCTAGCGCAACCGTTTCTCCTGTTTCATCATATACATCTACCAGGAAGCGAACGATTCCTTTTGCAATATCATCATCGCTGCGTTTTTCTTGGTCCATTTTTTCCTTAACAGTAAAGCGAACACCAATAGTAGCTCCTGGGTATACAGGTTTTATAAATCTAGCATCATCCAATCCATAGTTTAATAAAACCGGGCCTTTTTTTGGGTCCACAAATAAGCCTGCGGCCTTAGAAAGAATAAAATAACCATGTGCTACGCGCTGCTCGAAAATGGTTCCATCTAAGGATGTTGCATCCATGTGGGCGTAAAAGTTGTCCCCTGAAACATTTGCGAAATTAACGATATCAGCATCCGTTACAGTGTGCTTGTGCGTATATACAGTTTCACCGACAACTAGCTCTTCAAAGTGTTTCCGAAAAACGTGTGGGTTAGCCTCTGGCATTTTTGCACCAATTTGGAATTGTTCGGTAATTGCAGTGATTGTTGTTGGGTGTCCTTGAATCGCAGTTCGTTGGAGATAGTGTAAAACACCTCTTTTACCACCCATTTCTTCACCACCACCAGCACGACCAGGCCCGCCATGTGTAAGCAAAGGCATTGGAGATCCGTGCCCCGTACTTTCCCTTGCACAATCTTTATTTAAAACTAGAATACGGCCATGCATACTTGCTGCTCCAACAACATATTCTCGAGCCTCCTTATCATCAGGAGTTACGATAGAGGAAACCAAAGAACCCTTCCCCATTTTCGCAAGTGTAACAGCATCATTTATATCCTTATAAGGCATTATCGTTGATACAGGTCCAAAAGCTTCAATGTTGTGACAATCCGTTTTATTGAAAGGATCATTATTTCTAAAGAGAACTGGGGAAAAGAATGCACCAAGCTTTTTATCTGCCCCTATGACATCGAACCCATCTAAATCGCCAAAAACAATATCCTGACTTTTTGCCAACAAATCAACATTTTCTCTTACACGTTCAACCTGTGTTTTTGTAGCCAGGGCACCCATTCTTACACCTTCTTTTGACGGGTCTCCAATTATAGTCTTTGACAGTCTCTCAGCTATTGACCTTTCTACATCATCAATGAGGTCTTCAGGAACGATGATTCGTCTAATAGCCGTACATTTTTGACCTGTTTTAATGGTGATTTCTTTAACGCACTCCTTAATAAAAAGATCATATTCTATTGTTCCGGGAACAGCATGTTTACCCAATATAGATGCATTTAACGAGTCTGCCTCTAAGTTAAAGGAGACACTTTCCTCTGTGATTAATGGGAGGGATTTTAATATTTTCCCTGTACTGGCACTTCCTGTAAATGTTACCGTGTCGCGACAATCAACATGATCAATAATACCCCTTCCTAAACCGCAGATAAGCTGAAGAGTGCCTTCGGGTAGGATTTTAGAAGCGATAATGTCTCTTACCATGACCTCCGTTAAGTAGCAGGTGTATTCCGATGGTTTTACAATAGCAGGAACCCCCGCCATGAGATTAACAGCAATTTTTTCGAGCATTCCCCATATTGGAAAATTGAAAGCATTTATATGAATGGCAACACCTTCTTTTGGCACCATGATATGATGACCGATAAAACTCCCTTCTTTGGATAAGGGGGCAGCGACCCCATCTACATAATAAGGCAAATCAGGAAACTGTTTTCTTAGGGAGGCATTTGCAAATAAATTACCAATACCACCCTCAATATCTATCCAAGAATCTATTTTGGTGGCTCCTGTCCATGAGCTCACCTTATAATAAGCTGCTTTTTTCTCTAAAAGGTGAAAAGCCAATGCTTTGAGCATTCTACCTCTCTCTTGAAAGGTCATTTTCCTCAACGCTGGACCACCAACAGAACGGCCATATTCGAGTACGGATTTATAATCTATTCCTTTGCTCGAAACTTCGCCCAAAACATCCCCATTTATGGCGTTGTACAGCTTGGTTTCCGAGCCATCTCCACTGATCCATTGTCCTTGAATGTAATTTTGATATTGCTTCATATAGGTGTATTAATCGATAAGGTCTAAAGATATATAAGTTCTAAGACAGCTCAAAATGCTGGCGTTTAAGACCAAAAACAAAAAAAAGAAAGCGTTAAGGGTTTACTTGCAGCTTTTGTATTCCTTTATATACTCATTTTGATCATCCCGAGACATCTCTTCAAAAGCGGCATCGCAGTCTGCAGAAACTGTACTATCTGCTTTTACTCCAAGTGAATTGTTTTCCTTGCAATCACATGGGCCAGGAGCACCGCAAGAGTACAGAAATGTACCCAAAACAATGATGGATAACAGACAAAAAGATTTTTTATATAACATTTTCATTGAGCAAATTTTTGTAAAGAAACAAAAAATCATTTGATTTAAAAAGCACCATTAATCCAACGTATCAAATCATTACCGTTGGCATAGATCATTAACCCCAGAAGTAAGAAAATTCCAATATACTGGGCAACCTCTAATACTTTTTGAGGAGCTTCTTTTCCCGTGACCATTTCGTAAATCAAAAACACTACATGACCACCATCTAAAGCAGGGATGGGTAGGATATTCATGAATGCCAATATGATTGATAGAAGTGCGGTGTTCAGCCAAAAAGCTTGCCAATCCCATACAGGGGGAAACATATTTCCAATGGCTGCAAAACCACCAATTGATCCGGCACCTTTTTTAGTGAAAATAAATTTAAACTGTGCCACATAATCTGTTAAGGTATTTAGTCCGTAGGATGTCCCTCGAGAGATACTTTCTCCAAAAGAATAGGATTTGGATTCAATGGCAGAAGAATCTTCAACAGACCCCATACCCACCTCAAATCCAATTTTACCCTCTAAGTCTACCTTCGCTTTTAAAGACAAAGTGTCAGTTGTTCCTGCGGACGTTTTTCTCAAAACACCTACGGCTACTGATTTCCCCTTATTGTTATAGAGAGACTTTTGAAATTCATCAAAATAGGTCACTTTTTGATTGTTCACTGAATATAAAATGTCTTCAGATTTAATTCCAGCTTTCTCTGCACCAGAACCTTTACTTACGTTGGCGACAGAAGCCATCTTCATGCGCATACCGAAAACAGGAAAAGCTCCAGCTTGAAAGAGCTGAGAACCGATGTCTTCTGGTAAACTAATCGTTTCAGTTTTATTGTTCTCGTGACGTACGGTGATCGTAGATATATCACGAAGCATTATGATTTTATTCAGTTCATCGAGGTTTTCTATTTTTTCTCCATCAACAGCTAAAATTTTGTCTCCAGAAAAAAGACCATATTTTTCACCAAGGTATGGATGTATACTTGCCCCATGAGACATTTTTTCAGGGTTAATGTGCGTTTGTCCCCAAGTAAAAATAACCATGATATAGATCAACATTCCGAGAATTAAATTAACGGTTACGCCACCGATCATAATAATTAAACGTTGCCAAGCAGGTTTGGAACGGAACTCCCAAGGTTCAGCTGGTTTTTCCATCTGCTCTTTATCCATGGATTCGTCGATCATTCCAGAAATTTTAACATAGCCCCCTAAAGGAAGCCAACCGATACCCCATTCAGTTGTATCTGGATCTTCGCTCCATTCTTCAGGAGAATTTTTGGAAAACCAAGAGTACTTCTTTTCCCCATTGACTCTCTTGTATCTGAATAGTGAAACCCAAGGGTTGAAAAACAAATAAAACTTTTCTATCCTAGTTTTGAATAATTTGGCCGGAATAAAATGTCCTAATTCATGAAGAGAAACTAAAATTGCGAGCGATAAAAACAGTTGCGCGGCTTTGATCCAAATATCCATTTTTTAAAAAATTGAGACACAAAGATAAAACTATTCACGAGGTGCTATAATATATCTGGTTGAGCTTTGACAATTATTGTTAATGTGCCTCGAGCCAATTGTTGGCGATTTTGTATTCAACGTCTAAAGGAACGGATAACTCTACGGCACTTTCCATGTTCTTTTTTACCAATTTTTCCATAACTTCTCTTTCGTTATCAAGCACATCAAATATAAGCTCATCATGCACTTGCAGAACCATTTTAGATTTTAGATTTTTCTCGTCCATTTCGTTTTGGACTTTAATCATGGCCAATTTGATGACATCAGCAGCCGAGCCTTGAACAGGAGCATTTACCGCATTCCTTTCTGCATACCCCCGGACAATAGCATTGGAACTATTAATGTCTGGAAGATATCTTCTTCGTTTTAGAATGGTTTCAACATACCCTTTTTCTCGTGATGAAGCCACTACATTTTCCATATACTTTTTAATCGTGGGGTACTCTTCAAAATAGCTGTCAATAATAGCTTTTGCCTCTTTTCTTGGAATGCTTAAATTTTGAGAAAGCCCAAATGCAGATTGCCCATAAATAATACCAAAGTTAACTGCCTTGGCTTTTGAACGCTGTTCACGGCTCACCTCATTCACCGGTGTTTTAAAAACTTTTGCAGCGGTCGACGTATGTATATCGACACCGTTAGAAAAAGCCTCTATCATTGCTTTATCCTCGCTCAATGCAGCAATAATGCGCAATTCTATTTGAGAATAATCAACAGCCATTAATTGATGGTTTGCGTTTTTTGCAACAAATGCTTTTCTGATCTCCCTTCCTTTTGCCGATCGAATAGGGATGTTTTGCAGATTGGGATTATTAGAACTCAAGCGTCCCGTGGCTGTAACCGTTTGCATGAAATGGGTGTGAATTCGACCATCCTTCGCGTCACACAATTCTGGTAGAGGATCTATGTAAGTGCTTTTTAACTTCTTGAGTTGACGATATTCTAAAATGCTTTCAACGATAGGGTGGTCTTTTCTATGCTTTACTAATACGTCTTCAGAGGTCGCATATTGTCCTGTTTTGGTTTTTTTTGCCTTGCTAGAAATTTTCAATTTATCAAAAAGAATTTCGCCCAATTGTCGGGGAGAATCAATGTTAAATGTTTCACCTGCTATTTTTGTTATTTCTTCAGCTAAACGTACAAGGTCCTTCTCAACCGATTCCCCGAATACATTAAGGGTAGGGACGTCAAGCGCGATGCCTTCATTTTCCATGTTTTTTAAGACAAACATTAAGGGGATTTCAACATCATAAAACAAGCTTTTGAGATGGGGTTTATCAATTTCTTCTTCAAAACGCTTTTTAAGCTGGAAAGTGATATCGGCATCTTCGCAAGCATAATCACAAACCTGTTCAGGAGAAAGGTCTTTCATGTTTTTTTGGTTCTTACCCTTTTTACCAATAAGATCTACGATCGAGATGGTTTTATATTCAAGATAAAATTCCGCTAAAAAGTCCATGCTTTGACGTGCTTCAGGATTGATAAGGTAATGTGCAATCATGGTGTCAAAACAATTTTTAGACACGTTTATTCCATAGCGGTTGAGCACCTTTATGTCATATTTCAAATTGTGACCTATTTTTAATATTTTTGGATTTGAGAAGAAATCCTTGAACTGCTGAATCCGATTATCTTCAATGTTTTCACTTTCTACTATTGGAATGTAGTAAGCTTCTTTGTTTTTAAAACAAAAAGAAATACCAACAAGCTCAGCATGTCTCGCCTCAATGGAAGTTGTTTCTGTATCAAAACAAACTTCTTCCTGATCATTTAAAATAGAGATCAATTCTTCTATTTGTTCAGCGTCACTAACCAAATGATATTTTCCGTTTTCAGTAACAATGGTTTTAAAGCTGGAAGTTTCCTTTGGCTCGGAAGGCTCAATCATGCTCTGCACACCAAACAAATCGAGCTGACCAGAGGTCGTTAGACTTGAGGAACTGATGATTTCTTTTTTAACAGGAACAGTCTTTTTCTCTATGACCAAGTCTTCTCCAAGAACACGTTTAGATAAATTCCTAAATTCAAGCTCCGTAAAGATGTTTTTAATTTTCTCACGATCTAGCTCTTTTAATAAAAGCTTGTTTTCGTCAAATTCTAAATCAATATCAATAATTATTGTCGCCAACTTTTTAGACATCAAGCCTTGATCTTTAAAGGCGATAACATTTTCTTTTTGTTTGCCTTTTAAATCCTCTACGTTTTCGAAGATGCCTTCCATTGACCCATATTTCGAAATAAGTAATTTTGATGTTTTTTCACCTATACCAGGTATTCCAGGTATATTATCGGAAGCATCACCCCAAAGTCCTAAAATATCGATTACCTGTAAGGGGGTCGTAATTTCAAACTTCTCACAGACCTCTTTTACACCAAGAATTTGTGGGGGAGCACCTCCTCGCCCAGGCTTGTATATAAATGTAGATGGTGTAACGAGTTGGGCATAATCCTTATCAGGAGTCATCATGTAGGTAGTAAAGCCGTTTTTTTCAGCTAAAACACTGAGGGAGCCCACCACATCATCGGCTTCATATCCCGCCACTTCGATTACTTCAATGTTAAAAGCCCGTATAAGTTCTTTTATTGGGGGAATCATGGACCGAATATCTTCGGGCATGGCTTCTCTATTGGCTTTATATTCTTGAAAATCCTCCTGCCTTTGAACAGAGCCACCTGGAGGATCAAACACAACAGCAATATGGGTTGGCTTTTCATTTTTAATGATATCAATAAGTACGTTTGTAAACCCAAATGCCGCCGAAGTGTTTTGTCCCAAAGAATTGATTCTTGGGTTTTTTGAAAAAGCAAAGTATGCTCTATAAATCAGGGCATATGCATCAAGAAGAAATAGTTTTTTTTCAGTATTTGCTGAGAGCATTAGTTTTTAAATTTTAAAAAGCGCGTTGAGGTTTTGAAAGACTCATTAATGGCAATTTTCTTTTTAAAGATACCCATTCCTACCTTAACTTCACCAACAAATTTTACCTCTACAGAATCTTTAAAAGAAAGGGCAGTAAGTTGAATTAGTGCGCCCTTTTCGGTATTGGCAATAACAGGAACGGAAATATCTGTTGTGCCATTTCTTTTGAGAATTATTTTTTCCTCGTTTGAAAGCTGTCCAAGTTTTTTTTGTTGGATGTATACATCAACAGAAGAAGGATGGAGTTTTAATTTGGACTTATTGGGGTTTAAAACATTTCCTGAGATGGTAAAGTTAATTTCACGTGGTTTCATTTTAAAATCAGAAAACCCCTCGAAAGAAACCATTTTTGGTTGTTTTAACGATGCGCAGGCGCACATTAAAAATAAAATTAAACCGAAAAAAAAAGATTTCATTTTAGTTAGAAAGTTTAGTAAATGATTCAAAAAAATAAGGAATGGTTTCTATTCCCTTGTAGAAATTGAAAACACCATAATGTTCATTTGGAGAATGAATGGCATCACTATCTAGACCAAAACCCATTAGAACCGTTTTTAGACCTAATTCTTTTTCAAACATAGCGACGATTGGTATACTGCCTCCACTTCTGACAGGAATGGGTTTTTTGCCAAAAGATTTTTCATAAGCATTACTTGCTGCCTGATAACCAATTGAATCAACAGGAGTTACAGCCGGTTCACCGCCGTGATGAGGTGTTATTTTTACCGTTACTCCATCGGGTGCAATTGAAGAAAAATACTCTGTAAATAGTTTGGTGATATCATCTGGATCCTGATTGGGAACAAGTCTCATAGAAATTTTGGCGTATGCTTTTGAAGCAATGACAGTTTTTGCCCCTTCTCCGGTATACCCCCCCCAAATACCATTTACATCTAATGAAGGCCTTATTGATCCTCTTTCCATTGTAGAGTATCCTTTTTCACCGTGAACATCATTAATATCAATAGATTTACAGTAGGCTTCCTTAGAAAATGGAGCTTTTCCCATTTCGCCTCTTTCCTCTTGGGACAATGTTTCCACCCGGTCATAAAAACCGGGTATTGTAACTGCTAAATCATCATTTTGAAGTTGACTTATCATGTCACAAAGAATGTTTATAGGGTTGGCCACACACCCTCCGTATAGCCCCGAGTGCAAATCTCGATTTGGGCCTGTTAATTCAACTTCAACATAGCTCAAGCCTCTTAATCCAGTGGTGATTGATGGAACATCATTGGCCAACATCCCCGTGTCTGAAACTAGAATAATATCAGCTTTAAGTAGTTCTTTTTGCTCCTTTACGAATATGCCAAGGTTCTCGCTTCCGACTTCTTCTTCTCCTTCAATCATAAATTTCACGTTACAGCTTAATTCTCCCGAAGCGATCATTGCCTCAGCTGCTTTAACATGCATAAACATCTGTCCTTTATCATCACAAGAACCTCTAGCAAAAATAGCGCCTTGTGGATGCAAGTCGGTTTTTTTCACAACAGGATCAAAAGGGTCAGAATGCCATAATTCTAGTGGGTCAGCAGGTTGAACATCATAGTGCCCGTAGACCAATACGGTTGGTAATGATGCGTCTATTATTTTTTCCCCATACACTATTGGATGCCCTGCGGTTGGATATACATGAACATTTGACAACCCTATATTTTTTAGGTTCTCCGAAAGTGTATCTGCACATTTTTGAACATCATTATTGAATGAAGAATCTGCAGAAACTGAGGGGATTCTTAAGAGCTCCAATAATTCATTTAAAAAGCGGTCCTTATTCGTATTTATGTATGCTTGTGTTTTGTTCATTTTATTCAAAATTTTAAGGTCCAAATTAATGCTTTTTTTTAATAGTGAATAATTGCTTATTTTTGCATGCAACTTAACTTAATTTGTTTGAGTCTAATCTTATAGGAATCTAATATCTAACTTTAATTAAAATTGAAGGTACTTTATTTTTTATTTGCTTTTATTGTCTTTGTAAACACAGCGTTTTCACAAATGACGGTTAATACAGGTGGAACACCGATGGATTATGCTTTAGAATTGGTTGGGCCAGGGATTACGATATCCAATGTTACTTTTACTGGAGCCAATGCCCAGATAGGAACATTTGATGGTTCAACTTCAAATGTTGGCTTTGATGGAGGGGTTGTTATTTCTGCAGGACCGGTTACAGGACTAATTGGAGGGCCAGGAGTTCAAGATGCTGGTCAGCCCGGAGGAAGTGGATTGGCCGACAATGATCTTTTGACCGTTGCACAGTCTGTGAATCCTGCAATTAATAGCACATCAGATGCTGCTTTTCTAGAATTTGACTTTGTTCCTTCGTCCAATGTAGCATCCTTTAATTTCGTTTTTTCTTCTGATGAGTATTTAACATATGTAAATACTGTTTTCAACGACGTTTTTGCATTTTATGTGAGTGGTCCTGGAATAGCGGGTCCTTTTGCTTCACCTGTCGGTTTTCCTGGAGGCTCCCAAAATGTTGCCGTGGTTCCTGGAACAAATACCCCGATAACAATAAGTACAATTCATCCAGGATTGAATGCTGCTTTTTATATAAATAATAATGGCAATTCATTTACTCATAATGGTTTTACCGTTCCTATTCCTATTGAATTGAACGTACAGTGTGGTGAAACCTATCATTTTAAGTTTGCTATTGCGGATTGTTCTGATTCATTTTTAAATACTGCTGTATTCTTGGAGGCTGGGAGCTTCGTTTCTGACGCAGTCGATGTTACAGTGGCAACTGTTTCGGGAGACTCTACAATTGTTGAGGGGTGTACAGATGCAAATTTCATTTTTACAAGACCAGAGGGAGAGATCGCCGACACACTGATTATTAATTACACCATTGGAGG
>CAJQPH010000077.1 GCA_905480165.1 uncultured Flavobacteriales bacterium | reverse complement strand
ACCTCTCGACCTGTAGCATCAATAATTTTAATAAGTTCTTTGTTTTCGTTTAATTCTTCAATACCGACAAAACACCCTTCTGAATCATAAAGCAAATGGGCCATAATGTTGGTGCAATATATTCCCGTATTGCCACCTCCTAAGCAAGTTTGTTGTGTTGAATAACCACAAGAAGTACCGGTTTGATTTGGACATGATATTTCCCCATCGAAACATTCGCTAAAGAACTGGAATAAGTAAATCTTGTGATTTGGTGCAAGCCAAAGCCTATATTGACCGCTTAGGTTTGAAATGAGAGTCTTTGAATTTAATAAATTGGTTTGAGATAAATC
Source organism: uncultured Flavobacteriales bacterium (assembly GCA_905480165.1). Lineage (GTDB taxonomy): Bacteria > Bacteroidota > Bacteroidia > Flavobacteriales_D > Crocinitomicaceae > UBA952. The sequence goes on along the minus strand of CAJQPH010000077.1, from coordinate 3,420 downwards.
ATATTGGTATACACTAGAATAATCACCAAAAAAATCATGTTCTACATCATAAATTTTACTTCCGTCAGGAGAAAAAACAAGTTCACTTGAAGGGGTATTCAAAGTGTTATAAAATGTTATGCTTCCTGTACTCGAGTCAAACTGATAGACATCCTTCCCGGCGCATAAATAATCCCTTTTTGGGGAAATTGAAATGCCCCCACTGCCCGGTATAAGCATCGTCAAATCACTTATTCCGGAGGGGGTTATTTTCATTCTACAGAGAGAATCATTCGTATAAGAAAACAACCAGTAATCTGTATTATTTCCATGAAGAATTGCGGTCACCGGTTCATGACCAGTATTTAAATCTCCATTTATGTTACTTGGGATCAGCGGCATGTTTTTTTGCATGACCTTGCCGAATCCTCCATTTTCATTCATGTCGATAACGGCATATGTGAGTCCTGAATTGAATGAATTATTGGCTAAAATTGAGGACTCAACACAATCTTTTGTGAAGAGGTAATATAAGTTTGAGTTTGTATTAAACTCGTTAGATGGGAAAGGAACAATAATGCTTCCTTGTTTTGAGCTAACGCAGCCACTTGAGTCTCCTAATAAACCGTTCTCCATTATTTCGTGACTTGCATTCCAAATAGCTCCGGTAATATCAGATACGGAAGGAGAGTCCCCTCCATTTGTATAAAATAAAATTTCACCAGAAGAGTCACAAATCGAAGATGAGCTTTCAAGTGACTCCATGTTAATAGGGTAAATAACTTGAGGAGTAACAGCCCTAAAGTCAATACCAACGGTGCCAAAAAAACAGGTGCTGGCTTCATTTTGTGCTGAAACATTGAAAAAGGGAATTAATAGTAAAAAGCAAAGAGTTCTTTTCATTTTTTTAGTCTTATACAAGACCCAACCTGGGTTTGAATTGGTATATAGATTCACCGTTCGGTCACAACATCTATGCCAACATATCATAATCAGGCTTCAAGGTCCTATTAACAATAAAGTCTTTAAGCTACTTATAATTTGTGTTCATTAAATGCTTGATTTAAGTTATCTTGTGTGATTCATTGTATAATTACAAAATTGTATTATAGAAGAAGAAAAAGCAACAATTTCGGAACCGTCAAAACAATGTTTTTTATAACGTGTTTTATTAAGGCATTGTAATAAAATAGAACCATGAAAGCAGTTACAGATCGACAGACAATTTTGGATTTAGAATTTGACAAGATTTTGGATTGGTGTGCGAAGTATGCTCTTTCAGAAAAAACCCAAAAACGTGTTATTGAACTAGTACCCATCAGTAGCTATAATGATTTACAAAGAAGCATTCAGGAGCTTCAAGAGTTTAGGGATATACGAGAAACTGAACGAGGGTTTCCCGCCTTGGACTTTGAAGACCTTGAAGAAGAGATTCGATTTTTAAAGATTAAAAACGCGGTTATTCCTTTGGCCGGAATCTTAAAAATTCATCAAGCCTCTTATTTAAATAATACCATTCTTGGTTTTTTTGAAAAAGCGATAGGGGATTACAATGAAATGCTATACGTCTTTAAGGACACCCATTATACCATGGAAATCATTGAGCCGATTGAAAGAGTCATTGATGCATCGGGTAAAATTAAAGACACAGCCTCCCCTCAACTCAAGGACATTCGGGTATCTATACGCAATACCCATAGACAAATACAAAAAAACTTCGATAAAGAGCTTCGGAAATTATCCAAAACCAATTTGCTTGCCGAAACAAAAGAAACAGTGATCAATAACCGCCGCGTACTTTCAGTTAAATCGTCTTATAAAAAGCAGTTTTCAGGTCATGTTTTAGGAAGCAGTAAAACAGGAAATGTCGCCCATATCGAGCCAAGAGTAAACATTGAACTTAACACAGAGCTTGATCATCTTCACATTGACGAAGAAAAAGAAATACATCGGATTCTTCGTGAATTAACACGCATATTGGCATCATATTCTTGGCTTATAGACGCCTATAACAAGAGCCTTCACGAATTGGATTTTATATCAGCTAAATATAAGTTGGCTAGGGACATGAAGGCAGTGAAGCCTCACGTCTCCAAACAAAAAAGGATAGATGTTTTGGATGCCATTCACCCTTTGTTGAAGAGAAAAAACCAAGGAGAAAATAAGCCAACGTTTGGACAGAATATACAAATGGATGAGTCTCGAAGAATGCTGGTAATTTCTGGCCCCAATGCCGGCGGGAAGAGCATAACTTTAAAAACTTTGGGTTTATTTCAGTTGATGGTTCAATCGGGAATGTTTATTCCTGCAAAAGAGAACAATACATTTTGCCTGTTTAGTCAAATATATTCAGAAATAGGAGACAATCAGTCGATAGAAAACGAATTGAGCACCTACTCATATCGCTTGACTAGAATGAAAAAGTTTTTAGCGTTTTCAAATCCCGAAACACTTCTTTTATTAGATGAGTTTGGTACCGGTTCCGACCCAGATCTTGGGGGAGCTTTGGCAGAAGCTTTTTTTGAATCACTTTACCGAAAGAAAATCTTTGCTATACTAACGACCCATTATAGCAACATTAAATCCAGAGCCGTTCAACTTCCCCAAGCCGTAAATGGTTGTATGCTTTTTAATCCCATAAACCTACAACCTCTATTTAGATTTGAAATGGGTTCGCCAGGAAGCTCTTTTACTTTTGAGGTGGCAAAAATAAATGGTGTTTCAGAATCGCTAATTGAAAAAGCGAAGAAAAAACTAAATAAAGAAAAACTTCGTTTTAACGAACTTTTAAGTGACCTTCAGGGGAAAACAAATCTTCTAGAAAAACAGATTAAGGAGTATAAAAAAGAGGCCGATGAATACAAAGAAAAGGCAGATCAAATAGAAAGTTATAAAGAGAAACTTCAGACTAAGTATGATAAATTGAACCAATCAAGCCAGGTTCATGACAGCCAGCTTTTAGCGGGTAAAAAGATGTTAGAATTCATTTCGCTGTATAAAACTGCACAGGGCAAAAAAATCAACGAGGAAATATCTCAAAAGATAATTAACTATCTAAAAGAGCAGAAAACCAAAACGGAAGCCAAGAAAAAAGCCAATAAACCCAAAAGAAAGTTAAGTAAAAAGCAAGTGATTTCTTATCAACAAGAGAAGATCATTGTCGGTTCAAAGGTGAAAATAATCTCCACAAAACAGCTGGCATCTGTTGATGAAATTAAAGGAAAGCAAACCACTTTAGTCATAGGAAACACGCGCATTAAAGTTGCTCTTGATCAGTTGATATGGGTGTCATAGACAGAACGAATTGTAGCGGTTTTTTATTGAGCACAGCGTACACAATTTCTGCTTTGTGGCATCAATAAAACCCGTCCAATGGGTATGGGTTCTCCACAACGAATACAGATTCCAAAATCAGTATCGTCTACTTTATTTAGTACCAGC
>CAJQPH010000076.1 GCA_905480165.1 uncultured Flavobacteriales bacterium | reverse complement strand
TTCGGTTGGCATGTTCTTTTTTTATCACTTTTCCATTAATATAGGTATGAATATCGGCTTTGCTCCGGTGATAGGCATACCTCTTCCTTTTTTTAGTTATGGGGGGTCTTCCATGATGTCCTTTTCAATCATGGTTTTTATATTATTAAAATTAGACAGTCAGAGAAGACACGTTCTCAGGTAAAAGATAAATTGTAAATTTAACTTATGAAGAATAATGAACCGGTTATAACTCAAAAAGAAAAGACGATTTTCACTATCCTTTTCTGGTTTGTTGTTCTTTTGCCTTTTATTATTGTATCCTCACTCTACTTATTTCAATCCGAAGATGAATTACCTCCCGTTTCTTTATTAGACAACCCTCCCGAATTGTTGGCATCTGCCGTTATTGCTAAAAACGAAAAGGGAAAAGATACTATAATCGGTCATTACTGGAAAATCAATAGGTCTAGCATTAAATATAGAGAAATCTCTCCTTATGTAATCGATGCTTTGGTGTCTACAGAAGATGAACGATATCATGACCATTCAGGCATTGATTTTCGTGCGCTAGTTCGATCTGCCACATCGTTTGGAGCTTCTGGAGGAGCGTCAACAATAACACAACAGCTCGCCAAGCAACTATTCAAGCTTGTAGATAGGGAAGAGGCAAAAGGATTAATGCAAAAAATAAATATCAAAGCCCAAGAACAAATTATTGCCGCTAGACTCGAAAAGCGTTTCTCAAAGAAAGAAATCATTACGATGTATTTGAATCAGTTCGATTTTCTTTATAATGCTGTTGGTATTGAAAGTGCCGCTAATGTATATTATAACAAAAAAGCAATTGAGCTGACTAAAACAGAAGCAGCGATGCTAGTGGGAATGTGTAAAAACCCGAGCCTTTATAACCCTTATTCATTCAAGAATAAAAATTATACGAGTAAAATCTCCTTAAAGAAGAATATCTCTAGTAGTAAGGTCTCTCAAAGTGAAATCAAAGCCGCTCGAAAAAAAGATTCAACAAGAGCCATAAACCGAAGGAACCAGGTCTTGTTTCAGTGGCTAAGAAACAGCGAAAATGAAAACGAACATTTATCTAGTAAACTTACTAGAAAAGAATATGAAACACTTTGTAAAAAACCTCTAATCGTCGACTATCACTCTGTTGATCACAAAAAAGGTCTTGCTCCGTATTTTCGTGAAAGTTTAAAAGGTGAGGTAAATTCTATTTTGAATGTTAAAAATGCTAATGGATCCTTTAAGTATGCTAAAAAAGATGGTTCAGGATATAATATTTACCGAGACGGCTTAAAGATTTACACTACGCTTAACACGTCTCTTCAGCAAAAAGCAGAAGAGGCAGTTCTACAACATTTGAGCGGAATTGACCCTAGCGGCATAAACAAAAAGGTAAAATCTTGGCAAAACCGATTCAATAAAACGGCTAAGTACAAAAAAGACAAGTTTCCATTTCTAAAAAAGACCTCCGACCAAACGATTTCTAATACAATTGCGAAAGGCAGAAGGGATAGTGAAAGATACAAAGAGCTTAAAAAAGATGGTGTTTCCAATTCTGATATTCTAAAAATATTCAATACCCCAACTTCAATGAAAATTTTTAATTATGGTGGGGAAATTGATACGGTTTTGACACCAAATGACTCAATACGGCACAATTTGTCCTTCTTACAAACCGGACTTGTCTCGATGGAGCCAAAAACGGGCTTTGTTCGGGCCTGGGTTGGTGGCACAAATATCAATTATTTTAAAATCGACATGGTCACAAATAACAGTAGGCAAATTGGTTCGACAATGAAGCCTTTTGTCTATGCCACAGCGCTTGAGCTTGGCAGCGTGAAGCCCTGTACACGATTCACAAAAGACGATTGTCAAGTGATCGAAGTAGATGACTTTGGGCAAGTTGTAAAAAAGAAAAACAACCCGTTTATTCCGAATAAAGGAAATAAAGGAAGTGATAAATGGATGGCTAATGGGGGCGTTCTAGCCAATGGGCTCATTCAATCGAACAACCCAACAACTGCAGCTGTTTTTGGGAGTATGGGACCTGTTAACGCAAATAAAAAAACAGGGGGCCCTTATCAATTAGATATACTTCTACGAAAAATGAACATTTATCTGAATCCTGACCAATTGGTTCCATCTATGTGTCTTGGAACGATGAATGTTCCCCTTATTGACTTGGTTGCAGCACAATGTGTTTTTGCAAATAATGGGGTGTATACCATGCCAACAATGGTTGAACGAATTGAAGACAAAAACGGAAACGTTATTTACAGCGCTGATCAAGTTACGAATCAGGTCGTAAACTCAAGTGTTGCCTATGAGGTTCTTAAATTAATGAAGGGGGTGATACAAAGAGGAACAGGAGCCAGTTTAAGAGGAAGCTATAATGCTTGGGGAGGAATTAATTATCCTACAGCTGGAAAAACAGGAACAACTCAAGGAAATGCCGTCGGGTTATTTATGGGATTAACCCCTGACCTTGTAACGGGTGTTAGTACCGCTGGCTTAAATAAAAACATCGCTTTTGAATATACAAGTGATGGTCAAGGTGCACGAATGGCTTTGCCTGTATATGGTTACTATATGCAAAAAATATATGCCGACCCTGGTTTAAAAATAAGTAAAGGGGAATTTTTAAAACCTCTAGATTATATCCCTGAAAAATTTGAATGTAACGACGATCATCTTCCAACAGATGATTCCAATTTAGAATTTGGTGAATTTTAAAATATGAATAAAGTAGTAGATAATGTCGGCATTGCCGTTGAAGGAATAAAAGACAATATGACCCTTATGCTCGGGGGATTTGGTTTATGTGGTATTCCAGAAAACTCCATTTCGGAACTTGTAAAAATAGGCGTGTCTGGATTGACTTGCATTAGCAACAATGCTGGGGTTGATGATTTTGGCTTGGGCCTTTTGCTCCAAAATAAACAAATCAAAAAAATGATTAGCTCTTATGTGGGGGAAAACGACGAGTTTGAGCGGCAAATGCTTTCAGGAGAACTAGAGGTTGATTTAATTCCTCAAGGAAGCTTAGCTGAAAGATGTCGGGCAGGGGGGGCCGGTATTCCCGCATTCTATACTCCTGCAGGTTATGGCACCGAGGTTGCAGAAGGCAAGGAAGTGCGTGATTTTAACGGTAAGCCACATATTTTAGAAAGTGCCTTGTCGGCAGATTTTGCAATTGTTAAAGCATGGAAAGGAGACACAGAAGGAAACCTAGTGTTTAAGGCAACGGCAAGGAACTTTAACCCTATGATGGCGATGGCGGGAAAAATAACCATTGCAGAAGTTGAGGAACTTGTTCCTGCCGGAGCACTTGACCCTAATGAAATTCATACGCCAGGAATATTCGTTCAACGAATATTTCAAGGAGCACGCTTTGAAAAGAGAATAGAACAACGAACGACAAGAAGTAAATAATATGGGATTAGACAAAACCGGTATTGCAAAACGTATCGCACAGGAATTAAGAGATGGTTGGTATGTCAATTTAGGAATTGGAATTCCTACACTCGTAGCAAATTATATACCTCAAGGCATAGAGGTTGAGTTTCAATCAGAAAACGGTGTTTTAGGCATGGGTCCATTTCCTTTTGAAGGCGATGAGGACGCTGATCTTATAAATGCCGGAAAACAAACGATAACCACAATGAAGGGGGCGTCATTTTTTGATTCTGCAACCTCATTTGCAATGATTCGAGGACAACATGTTCAGCTTACTGTTCTTGGGGCTATGGAGGTTTCTGAAAAAGGGGACATTGCCAATTGGAAAATCCCGGGAAAAATGGTTAAAGGCATGGGCGGCGCCATGGATCTTGTGGCTTCTGCTGACAATATTATTGTCGCGATGATGCACAGCAATCGTGCAGGTGTTTCTAAACTACTTAAATCTTGTTCTCTACCACTTACGGGAGTCGCATGTGTAAAAAAAGTAGTTACCGACTTGGCTGTTCTGGAAATAAACGGTGGTGCTTTTCATCTTCTCGAAAGAGCTCCAGGTGTTAGCGTTGAAGAAATACAATCTAAAACAGAGGGGCGTCTTGTTGTACATGGAGATGTTCCTGAAATGAGCCTTTAATCAAGAATGGAAAACTTAGAGAAAAAATACACAACAGCTATTATCGCGGCGGTTGACGCCTCTAGAATAATAATGGGTGTCTACGAAAATGAATTTGATACAATCATTAAAGATGATGGTTCTCCATTAACCAAAGCTGACTTGGCATCTACAAAAATCATTCATGAGCATCTCGAACCTCTTGGAATTCCTATTACAGGAGAAGAAACGGAGAAGATGCCTTTTTTAGAAAGAAAAAAATGGAAAGAATGCTGGTGTGTTGACCCCTTAGATGGGACAAAAGAATTTGTCAATAGAAATGGAGAGTTTGCTGTAAATATAGCCTTGCTTCGAGACGGGAAACCTGTCTTTGGACTTATTGCCTCTCCTGTTCAAAGGCTTATGTTTTTCGGAGGTATTGAAACAGGTGTCTTTAAAATGAACTTTGACGATATTAACACTCCTGAAAACTGGACAGAGGTTTCTGACCCTATTAGTGTAAACGACCCAATGGTCATGACCTGCTCTAGAAGTCATCATTCCGGACCCGTTGTGAATTTTATTAATGAACTTAAAAAATTGTCTCCTACTATTGAGTTTGCAAAAAAAGGTTCATCATTAAAGTTTTTTGACCTTGCCAGTGGGGCCGCTGATGCTTATCCGCGGTTTGCACCGACTATGGAATGGGATATCGCTGCAGGTCAAGCCATTCTCGAAGCTCTTGGTGGGTCTGTCGTTCATGCAGAAACAGGATTACCGTTGTATTACAACAAAGAAAACTTAACCAACCCTTATTTCATTGCCAAAACAAAACCGCTATTAGCATTGTCCTCATGAAAAAGTTTGTAATCCTGTTTGTTTTGATGTCTGCCTTTTCTGTGCATTCTCAGGTCGAAACACTGGCGGGACATTCTTTTTTTAAAGATAAAGAACAACATCCGGGTTTCTCTCTGAATGTTCCAACTGTTTGTGATGTGGGCTTTGAAAAAGACACCATAAAAAAGTCTTTTAAAAAAAAGCTAAAGTCTCATTTCATGGACAATTACCTTTTTGAGGTACATGATAAAAATGTGAACCTTTACATCTCACCCGTGGTGAATCTTCAGCTGGGGCAAAACATACTCGAAAAAGAAGAGGATTATTTATTCCAAAACACCCGTGGGTTTTATGTTAAAGGCGCGTTTTTAAAGAACTTTTCCTTCTCCAGTGCTTTTGTCGAAAACCAGGCTCGTTTTAGCGTATATGAATCATCTTATATTTCCAATCATGGAGAATTCTACTCAAGTCTTCAACAAAATGGAGTTGTCCCTGGGGGAGGACGCACAAAACCATTTAAGGACGGGGGGTATGATTACGCTTATGCCATTGGGTCTTTTTTATATAAACCGATAGAAAACTTAGAAATTAGAGCTGGAAATGCCCCTGATTTTATTGGTTCCGGGTATCGTTCTTTGATCCTTTCAGACCACAGCTACCAGGCTCCAAGCTTAGATGTAAAATATACCTTTCTTAAAAAATGGAACTATCGTGTTCGAAGAACGCGTCTTTTTAATTTGATCCGTAAACCGACCTTTTCCACAGTAGAAGCATACTACCAGCCAAAGGCAGCGGCGATGCATTCTCTTTCCTACGAGGTAAGTCCAGAGATATCCATTGGCCTCTTTGAACATTCCATTTGGTCTAAAGGAGACACTGTCACCACAAGGCCCCATGGCTTATATTACGCCCCTCTTCCTTTTTTAGGTTTGTCTCAAAAGGATAATTTCAACCTTTATGGTTTAAACGCAAGCGAGATTATTGGGGTAAAAGTGAGGTTTTACCAGCAATTTGTGTTCTCTGCATTTCAAATAAAAGCCATGGGGATGCAGCTAGGTGTAAGACTCTACAACCTGATTCCAAACTCCTTACTTCAATTCGAATACAACAAGGTAGGAGCTGAATTGTATGCGTCCG
>CAJQPH010000075.1 GCA_905480165.1 uncultured Flavobacteriales bacterium | reverse complement strand
GTATAAATTAAAACATTTCCGTTTGTAGGGTCTATACGTACCATCCAAATTCCATCCTGTTGACGAATATATTTTTCTGTATTTGAAATGAGTTCGCTGTCTTCAGTTACAAAATGTGCTTGACCGAAGTACTTATTGAGGTCTTGAGATTGACAAAAACCAGCTATAAATACTGAAAACACAATTAAAATGGAGAACTTCATAGAAATAGTTTTTATAAATATCGGAACTTTTTTCCAGGATAAAAAGCATTCTCACCCAGTTCTTCTTCAATTCTGATCAATTGATTGTATTTCGCCATGCGATCACTACGGGAAGCAGAACCCGTTTTAATTTGCCCAGTATTCAGAGCTACAGCCAAATCAGCTATCGTGTTGTCTTCAGTTTCACCACTTCTATGGCTCATCACAGAAGTGTATTTATTTGCTGTTGCCATTTGCACGGCCTCTATGGTTTCTGATAATGTACCTATTTGGTTTACTTTCACTAAAATAGAATTGGCGATACCTTCATTGATTCCTCTAGCGAGTCTTTTTGTATTGGTTACGAATAAATCATCTCCAACGAGTTGTACCTTATCTCCCAGTTGATCTGTGGCCAATTTCCAGCCATCCCAATCATCTTCTGCTAATCCATCTTCGATAGACGCAATGGGGTATTTCTTACACCAGTCAGCCCAAAATGATACCATTTCTGATGATGTCATTTGCTCTCCGGTAGAATCAAAACAATATTTACCATTTTTGAAAAACTCAGATGAAGCAGCATCAAGCGCAACATACACATCTTCTCCTGGTTTAAATCCAGCTTTTTCTATGGCTTCTAGTACGACTGTAATTGCTTCCTCATTTGAACCTAAGTTGGGTGCAAAACCTCCTTCATCTCCCACATTTGTAGACATTCCTTTTGATTTAAGCACAGCTTTGAGGTGATGAAAAATTTCAGTACCCCACCTCAATCCTTCGGAAAACGATTTGGCACCAAATGGCATGACCATAAATTCTTGTATATCAATAAGATTATCTGCATGAGATCCTCCATTTAGAATGTTCATCATGGGAACAGGCATGGTACAAGTTCCAACGCCTCCTATGTACCTATAAAGACTTAGCTGAGCTTCCTCGGCAGCAGCTTTAGCAACAGCTAGAGAAGTCCCTAATATGGCGTTGGCTCCTAAATTAGATTTGTTTTCAGTGCCATCTAATTGAATAAGTGCAGTATCCATTGCTTTTTGATCAAAAATATCCATTCCTCTGAGGGAATCATTGATAATGGTGTTTACATTCTCAACGGCTTTCAAAACCCCTTTCCCTAAATAAATAGAATGGTCACCATCTCTCAATTCAACAGCTTCATGAATTCCTGTGGATGCGCCTGAAGGAACAGCGGCTCTACCGATATACCCATTTGCAGTGATTACGTCAACCTCTATAGTTGGATTACCTCTTGAATCAAGGATTTGTCTTGCAAAAATTTGATCTATATAGCTCATTTTTATTTTTTTGAGATTTTCATGTTTTCTATAAAGTCATCGAAAAGGTATCTCGAGTCGTGAGGACCGGCAGAGGCTTCTGGATGATATTGTACAGAAAAAATAGGTTTGTTTTTTAACTTGATTCCAGCTACAGTATTATCGTTAATGTGAAGATGTGTAATCTCGATATCAGCATGATTTTCTGCACTTTCTTTAGAAATCACAAATCCATGATTTTGCGAGGTGATTTCCCCTTTACCCGTTTTCAAATTTTTAATAGGATGATTGATGCCGCGGTGCCCATTAAACATTTTTTCTGTTGTCAATCCTTGACTCATTCCTAATACTTGATGCCCTAAGCATATTCCAAAAATGGGAATGTTGCCACCAACAAGTTCTTTTATCAAACTTGCCGTTTCAGGCATTGCAGAAGGATCTCCTGGTCCATTAGAGAGCATATAACCATCTGGATTAAAACTGTCTAAATCATCCTTGCTTGAATTTAAAGGAAATACTTTCACATGACAACCTCTTTCAACTAGGCATTGAACAATATTTCTTTTAACACCTAAATCCAAAAGGGATACTTTGTATTCAGCATTTTCAGGTTTCACTTCATAAGAAGAAGTTGTACTTACCTTAGACGACAATTCAAGGCCACTCATTTTTGGAACCTCTTTTACTTTTTGCTTGAGTTCATTTTCATCTAAAACTTCTGATGAAATGATAGCGTTCATTGCGCCTTTACTTCTAATGTGTCTTACCAAAGACCTGGTATCAATATCTGAAATCCCCACAGTCTCATTTTCTTCCATGAAATTTTGAAGTGATCCGTTCGCAGATGCTCTAGAATATCCGTTAGAGAATTTTTTAGTAATTAATCCTGCTATTTTAATAGAATCTGATTCCTGTTCTTTATGGTGTATCCCATAATTTCCTATATGAGAGGTATTCATAATAAGAAGTTGACCATAATAAGATGGATCGGTGAATACTTCCTGATAGCCAGTCATTCCAGTATTGAAAGCTATTTCTCCAGTAGTTGTTCCAATTTTACCTATGGCTTTTCCTTTGAAAACAGTCCCGTCTTCAAGAACAAGGACTGCAATTTGATTTTCAGACATTCAATTTTTTTTGTAAAATTAGAAACTTACTACAATTCAAAGCATTAAAACACAAAAAAAGGCGATGAAACCATCGCCTTTTTTATCAACATCTGTTAATTTCTTTTGAAATTACAATATTATTTATCTTCCTTTTTCGGATTTTCATCATCCTTTTTTTCTTCAGGAGCTTCTTCTTTGGTTTCTGCTGCTGGAGCTTCCTCCGTTGCTGCTTCTACTGCTGGAACTTCCTCCGTTGCTGCTTCTGCTGCTGGAACTTCCTCCGTTGCTGCTTCTGCTGCTGGAGCTTCTTCCGTTACGGCTTCTGCTACTGGAGTCTCTTCTGTTGCTTCTGCTACTGGAGCTTCTGTACTTGCTGAATCAACTGACTTTTTTCCACCTCTTCGAGATCTTCTTGTCGTCTTTTTGGTTTCTTCTTTAGTATACACTTCATTGAAGTCAACCAATTCGATCATGCACATTTCAGCATTGTCACCAAGTCTATAACCAGTTCTAATGATTCTTGTGTATCCACCATTTCTTGTAGCTATTTTAGGAGCAACGTCTCTAAACAGTTCAGATACCACATCTTTATTCTGAAGATAAGAGAAAACTGTTCTTCTTGAATGAGTAGAATCCGTTTTAGACTTTGTAAGTAATGGCTCAACATAAACTCTTAAAGCTTTTGCTTTAGCTAATGTTGTAGATATGCTCTTGTGCTCAATTAAAGAGCAAGCCATATTAGAAAGAAGACTTCTTCTGTGTCCCTTTTTTCTACTAAGATGATTTACTTTTTTTCCGTGTCTCATTATAATTATTCTTTGTCAAGTTTGTATTTGGAAACATTCATTCCAAATGTCAAACCTTTATTATCAACTAAATCTTCAAGTTCGGTCAATGATTTTTTACCGAAATTTCTGAATTTTAATAAATCTGCTTTTGCATAAGAAACCAAATCTCCTAACGTTTCTACATCCGCTGCTTTCAAACAATTCAAGGCCCTAACAGATAGATCCATATCAACTAACTTCGTTTTAAGGAGTTGTCTCATGTGAAGAGATGTTTCATCAAACTCCTCAGTTTCTGATTTAATATCATTTTCAAGAGTAATTCTCTCGTCAGAAAACAACATGAAATGATGAATCAAAATTGTAGCTGCTTCTTTCAATGCTTCTTTTGGATGAACAGATCCATCGGTTTGAATATTGAAGATTAATTTCTCGTAATCCGTTTTTTGCTCAACTCTGAAGTTATCAATAGTGTATTGAACATTCACAATTGGTGTAAAAATTGAATCAATAAATACAGTTCCAAAAGAAGCCGTAGTTACTTTATTCTCTTCAGCTGGTGCATATCCTCTACCTTTATTGATAGTTAGCTCCATTTCAATTCTAACCGAAGATTCCATATTACAAATCACGTGATCTGGGTTCAGAACTTGGAAAGCACTTGTAAATTTACCGATGTCACCACCAGTTAATTTGTCTTGCCCAGCTACAGTTAAACTCACAGTTTCTGAATCAGTTCCTTCGATTTGACGCTTAAATCTAACTTGTTTTAAGTTCAAAATAATCTCAGTCACATCCTCTACAACACCTTTGATGGTAGAAAATTCATGATCAACACCTTGAATTTTAATAGAAGTAATTGCAAACCCTTCTAGTGAGGATAACAAAATTCTTCTTAATGAATTACCAATAGTAATACCATATCCAGGCTCTAAAGGTCTGAATTCGAATTCACCGCTGAATTCATCAGCTTGATTCATTATTACTTTGTCTGGTTTTTGAAAATCTAAAATTGCCATGTTTTATAAGATTATTTAGAATATAATTCAACGATTAATTGCT
>CAJQPH010000074.1 GCA_905480165.1 uncultured Flavobacteriales bacterium | reverse complement strand
TTATTCGATTGTAGTTCAATACTCATTCCTTCTTTTTCCTTTTTAAACTTGACAATTGGTTTTAAACTCGTTTTTGAATAGTTAACTCCTAATACATCTAATTTCTTGAAATGAACATCCTGAAGAATTTTAAAAAATGCTGAGTAAGGTATTTTTTCTGTACACCAAAGAGACTGACTTAAGGCAATAGCACGGGGATATGCCATGTATTCTAGATGCTTAAATGAGGGAATGTATTCTGTCCATAGATTTGCTTGTCCTCCCAAAATGAAGCTAGATTCACCAACATTTAGTTCTTTTGGAATAGGATTGAATTGATAGACTTTCTCCAAAGTAGTATAACCTCCAATAGCAAGGGGCTCGTCACTCCCTTTCCCCTGGTAATGGTCAAAATAACAATGGGTGCCTGGAGTCATAACTACATAATTCCCTTTTTTACTGGCTGCAATTCCTCCTTTAACCCCTCGCCAAGACATAACGGTTGAAGTTGACGATAAGCCACCTTCCAATATCTCATCCCATCCAATGAGCTTTTTATTTTTCGATTGAAGGTATTTTTCAATCTTTTTGATGAAATAGCTTTGTAACTCATGTTCGTTTTTTAATCCATTTGATTCAATTGTTTTTTGGCATTGATCACAATTCTTCCATCTTGTCTTGGGAGCCTCATCTCCTCCAATATGAATATATTTTCCTGGAAACAATTTAATGACTTCATCAAGTATGTTTTCTATGAATTCGAATGTTTGTGGTTTTGTGCAATAAATATCATCAAAAACACCCCATGTTCCGGGTACTTCTAATTTTTTTTCCGTACAAGAAAACTCAGGGTATGCAGCAAGAGCAGCTCGGCTATGTCCGGGCATTTCGATTTCAGGCACAATGGTTATGTGTCTTTCGTTTGCGTAATTCACAATGTTTGTGATGTCTTCTTGTGAATAAAACCCTCCATATCTCGTTTTTTCATAACTGCGTGGAGTGGTTGTATAGTGGTTTTTTAAGGTGCTGTCTCTCCATGATCCAACTTCAGTCAATTTGGGGTATTTTTTGATTTCAATTCTCCATCCTTGATCATCAGTTAAGTGCCAATGAAAGATGTTGAATTTATACATCGCCATCAGGTCTATATATTTTTTTACTTCTTCGACAGTAAAAAAATGCCTTGAAACGTCCAAATGCAAACCCCTCCACTCAAATTTTGGATAATCTTGAATAAATGCTTTTGGAATATACTTGATGTCTTCTTCAGTTTGAATGAGTTGAATCAAAGACTGAAATGCATAATACAATGCTTTTTCATTTGCATATGAGATGATTAATTGGTCGTTTACCGCAATTGAATAAAAATCTTGAGGGACATTTTTTAGCTTCTGAAAACGTATAAATGGGCTTCCTGCAGTATCAGTTATTGAAATCGAGTGATGAGTTTGAAGCAATAATTCTAATTGCGATCTCGAAGAATCGGGAAGATGACCTCTGTCACCTTTAGGAAGCACCTGTATACTTATCTTTTTCGGTAGGTATAATGTTCCTTTCCCTTTCTTATAGACTACCGGGCTTGGAAGAATAGGGCATTCAGATATTTGTCCTTTTAGAGCGGCCATAAAAAACAATAAAAATATAACAGAGATGGTATTCTTCATAGAGGTTTAAAGGTAATTAAATTCAGGAATTGATTTCTCGGGTTATTGTCAGATAAATTGTTCTATTATGGTTAACTTTGCAGAAAATTAAAGAGGTATGAAGGTATCAAATAATATTCTTGAAACAATTGGAAATACGCCTTTGGTTAGACTGAATAAGGTAACCAAAGAGGTTGAGGCAACTGTATTGGCTAAAGTAGAATACTTCAATCCAGGGAGTTCTGTTAAGGATAGAATGGCTGTAAAGATGGTTGAAGACGCTGAAGCAGATGGTCGCTTACAACCTGGTGGTACCATTGTCGAAGGAACTTCCGGAAATACAGGTATGGGTCTAGCTTTGGCTGCAATAGTTAAAGGGTATAGCCTGATCTGTGTTTCTACGGATAAGCAATCCAAAGAAAAGTTTGATATTTTAAGAGCTGTGGGAGCTGAAGTAATTGTATGTCCAACAGATGTTGCTCCTGAAGATCCTAGATCTTATTACTCGACCTCAAAAAGAATTGCTGAAGAAACACCTAATTCTTGGTATGTGAATCAATACGACAACCCTTCAAACTCAATCGCCCATTATGAGCAGACTGGACCTGAGATTTGGGAGCAAACAGAAGGGAAAATTACTCACTTTGTAGTTGGAGTTGGAACAGGAGGTACCATATCTGGAGTTGGAAAATTCTTAAAAGAGAAAAACCCTAATATTAAAATTTGGGGAATTGATACATATGGTTCAGTATTTAAGAAATATCACGAAACTGGAATCTTCGATGAAAATGAGATTTATTCATACATCACAGAGGGAATAGGGGAAGATATACTTCCAGAGAATGTGAATTTTGATGTAATAGATGGCTTTGAAAAGGTGACAGACAAGGATGCTGCGGTTTATACGAGAAAAATGGCTCGCGAAGAAGGTATTTTTGCAGGAAACTCTTGTGGAGCAGCTGTTAAAGGCTTGCTCCAATTAAAAAAACATTTTAAAAAGGATGATGTTGTCGTGGTTCTTTTACATGATTCAGGAAGTCGATATGTGGGAAAGATGTATAACGATGATTGGATGAGAGAAAGAGGTTTTCTTGAAAATACAGTTGTTACAGCGGAAGACCTTGTGAATGAGCATGAAAACAAGCCACTTGTTTCTGTATTTGCAGAAGAGTTGGTTTCTCATGCTATTGCCAAAATGCGCAAATTCGGCATCTCTCAAATTCCAGTGATGAAGGACAATAAGTTTGTAGGTTCCGTAGATGATAGTGCCATATACCAGTCTTTAGTGGATCATCCAGAGCTAAGTGATGCGCCTATTTCTTCAATTATGGGTCCTGTGTTTCCAATTGTAAATTACGGAGCCACAGTTGATGAATTGTGTAAATTAATCAATAAAGATACGCCAGCGGTATTGGTTAAAATGTCTAATGATACGCACCACATTGTCACTAGATACGATATCATTTCAGCAATGTCATAATGGCAAATAAAACTTTTGTCGATCAACTAGGACGGGAAGTTTTTATTTCGGGTAGACCAATACGAATCATTTCACTGGTTCCTTCAATTACTGATTTTCTTCATCATCTAGAGCTTGATAAGGAAGTTGTCGGTATCACGAAGTTTTGTATTCATCCTCACGTATGGTTCAAAAACAAAACAAGGATAGGCGGTACGAAAAAACTTAATTTGGATAAAATTAAAGCTTTACGACCTGATTTAATCATTGGAAACAAGGAGGAAAATACTGAGGAAGAGATCAATATCTTGTCAAATCAGTTTCCGGTTTGGATGAGTGACGTCAATTCATTTAATGATGCCATGGATATGATCGAAAAGTTGGGCCCCGTTTTATATCGAACCAATGAATGTCGAGTTTTGCTAGATTCCATTCGTAATTCGTTTAAAGGAATCAGTAATATTGGTCAGGATAAAAGTGTATTGTATTTTATTTGGCACGAGCCCAATTATGTCGTTGGTAACTTTACCTACATTGGATCGATAATGAATACCTTAGGATTTATAAATCACTGCGAAATAGATAGATACCCTGATTTGGATGACTTATCTATAGATTCTCCTGATTACGTATTTTTAAGTTCGGAACCTTTTCCTTTTACTACGAGACATATAGATTATTTTCAAAAAAAATTCCCTGAGTCCAAAATTGTTTTAGTTAATGGTGAAATGTTTTCCTGGTATGGTTCGTACATGTTAAAAGTTCCTAACTATATTAATACTGATTTAAAGAAATTGCTTTGAAAAATCCCATTGTATTTTACGACGCATCGTGTCCATTTTGTTCGAAAGCCGTCCATTTTATTTTAAGGCATGAAAAAGGCGAGGTTTTGAAATTTAGCTCGTTGCAAGGAGAATATGCAAAAGAATTCCTTTCTA
>CAJQPH010000073.1 GCA_905480165.1 uncultured Flavobacteriales bacterium | reverse complement strand
TTCATTGTTGAATAGTTTTTTACAAAGATACGATGAATTACTACTTCTTAAATAGAAGGCTTATTATCTTTGTAAAAAAACCATATGCAAAGACTTAACGGAAAGACAACAGCAGAAGAAATTAGAGCAGAGTTGAAAACAGCTGTAGCGAGTCGAAAACAAAAAGGCATGAAGATTCCTCATCTAGCCGCTGTTCTCGTTGGGAATGATGGAGGCTCAATGTCATATGTTGGAGCAAAGGTTAAAGCATGTGATGAGATTGGGTTTGAAAGCTCATTAATACGATTTGAAGATACCCTTACTGAGCAAGAACTTTTGAATAAAGTGGAAGAGCTCAATCAAGATGAAGAAATTGACGGATTTATTGTTCAGTTGCCACTCCCCAAACACATCAACGAAACCAAAATAACAGATCACATCAGTCCAAATAAAGATGTGGATGGTTTTCATCCCATGAACCTCGGAAATATGCTATTGAACCTTCCTGGGTTTTTACCAGCGACTCCTGCTGGCATCATGGAACTTCTAAAGAGGAATAAAATTGAAACTTCGGGAAAACATTGTGTCGTTTTAGGAAGAAGCAATATTGTAGGCACTCCACTTAGCATCATGCTAAGTAGAAATTCGAACCCAGGAAATTGTACAGTCACACTTGCACATTCTCGCACCCAGAACCTAAAAGAGCTTTGTCTTCAAGCAGATATTTTAGTTGCAGCTATAGGAAAACCAGAGTTTGTAACTGCTGAGATGGTAAAAGATGGTGCGGTAATTATAGATGTGGGTACTACTCGGGTTGATGATTCCTCTCGAGAACGAGGTTGGCGACTGGTTGGCGACGTGAATTTTAGAGAGGTGGCCCCAAAAACAAGCTATATTACTCCTGTTCCGGGAGGAGTTGGTCCTATGACAATAGCTTCATTAATGATGAATACCCTAAAGGCAATGGAACTCAATGGAAAATAAAATCGAATTCAAAATAATTGGTGATTACATCGAGCTTATGGCGCTTCTTAAAGCCCTTAGCATCGCTCAAACCGGTGGGCATGCGAAGATGATCGTGGATGATGGAGAAGTAATAAGAAATGGTGTAGTAGAGTTACGAAGGCGCGCCAAATGTATTTCAGGAGACGTTATTAAGGTTGATGGCAGTAATATAACATTGCTCTAATCCACCATTTCGAAAATGGAATTAAAATGAACTGAAAGTCAAGCTATTTTCTCTTCTAAATGCTCCGTCGCCTGATAAATTCGAAGTACCAATAATCCAAAGATCACACTTGACACAATTAAGGCAATATTGGTCAAGCCATTTGTAGAAAAAGATAAACGAATGAGTATCGTACAAATTACAAAACCAGTATTTCGAATAAGCTGAGAGTATCGTTCCGTGTACTGAAATGAAAGCAATAAAATAAAGACATCCGCTAAAATCAAAATCGTAAAGAACTCATTGTAAAAAATCGCATTGAGCTCGAATGAATTGATTACAGATGGACTAAAAAACTGCATGTGAATCCAAGAAATTAATGTGTATGCACTCGTTAGGGCTAAAACTGGCAGAAGCACCAGACTTATTGCTCGTTTAGAATTGACAAAACGTCGGAGATTATTGGTAAGGCGCGAAGGCATAATTTTATTACGGCTTTTATTAAAAAGAAAGATTAGAAAAAATAGAATTAGAATTCCAATCAAATCATATATAAGTTGCAAATTACTCGGTGAATTAAGCCAAGATGCAGTGATCTCAATGTGAGGAATATCGGCAAATATTCTCCGAATTACAATGAGAGAGATAATTTCAAATTGTTTTGAAACTGAAGTTGTAAAGGACCTGGGAAGATAATGAATCAAGAGATATATCTCATAGATCAATATTATCGAAAATGGAGTATAGATAGCGGAAATAGGATCAGTAAGTAGAATATTATCAATTCTAGAATGAAAGACATCGTATTTCTTTCCTAAGATTAGAAGAAGGTGTATTATGAAGCCAAAAATCGACACATTGATCGTAAATCTCTCAATGGTATTTTTATTCTTATCAGAAAATACTCTGGAAAAAGACAACTCAATCCAATCTTGCCATCTTGTTTTTGACATACTGATTGAACACGTAGTAATTCAAATTTGTTTAATCGTTATTTTTCTTTGAATGATATAACATCCCTTTTTTCAGTGAAAACATATAACAGCATATGCGTTTTCTTTTTAGAATTGAGCTCTGAAGGACCGGTGTAAATATAATTCACCCTTAGCTCTGGATGGTCTTGTTTGAATTTATTTATTGTTTTTTCCCAAACCAGCTTGTCCGCTAAAAATGGAAAGTCAAATTTGTATACGCCATCAACTACCTCTTTTCCCGTTACAGGCGTATCAACATTTGAAAACGTCTTATCGGAGAAATCTATAATTGAGATTGAAGTAATTACCGTAAAACATAGGCCAATAATAACAGCAATCTTTACATCTTTCGAGAAACCCAGTGAGAATGACTTTTCATCTGAGTTAGAAATGTACTTAAACAAGATCCAAGACGCAATGAGGATCAACCAAAACAAGCCATGCTCCAACAATTGAAAACGATCTCCAAAGACCTGATCTGCGATTGAAAACAAGCTAAATAAAGTGAGTGATGAAAAAACTGCCCTAAAAAACCATTTTTCAGTTAAAGAATTATTTCCCCGTGAAAAATTGACAAGAGAAAGCAAATAAAACACAAAATTGACTACTTCCAAAGCTGAAACCGATGCCAAAGCAATGGTTGCAAAAATTGGATTTTTAAGTCCAAGAGAACCAAAAAACTTAACAAACAACGCAAAAAAGTCTTTACCTACCCATAAGTTATGTACATCTGGAATGATTTTATCCAAAACACTAAGGCCCCAGAAAAATGTCCAGAAAATAAGTATAGAAAATCTTATAATGGTTTTTTCTTTCATTCTTTGTCCTCCGTTACAATATAAAAAATAAGCGCATCGGCTTTTTTCAACCTCAACTCCTTAGGAACCGTGTAGATATGATTAATCTTTTTTGAGGGATTTTCTTTTTTGAACTTATCGATTGTTTTTTCAAATACCGTACTACCTCCAAGAAATGGAAACGAAACCTTATAAATGTTGTCACCTACTTTTTGAGACTCGATTGCATCAGTTCTTCTTGAAAAGTAATTTGTATTGTAATTAAAAATTGAAATACTAGTTACCAAAACAAGCATCACAGATATAACTGATGCTCCTATAAGTTGTTTCTTTTTTATTACCAACTCATCAGAAGGTGTGCTGCGTTCCAATCGGATAAAAACAACCCACGAGAAAAGCGTTAGAAACCAAAAAAGTGTGTGCTCTAAGAGTTCAAACCGATCACCAAAAACATGATCACCAATGGAAAATATAGTAAACGTAATAAGCGTAAAACAGATGCCAGCTAAAAACCAAGAACGGGATGAATCAAATCTATTCTTAAAATAATGAATGAGTGCACCAGTAAAAAATACAAATGCAAAAATCTCTAAACCTGCAGCAATAACAAGAGCAAAATCAGCAATTAAAGGAGAATCTAATCCTGCAGAAGCAAAAAATTTCTGAAATTGCGCAAAACGATCACGTCCTACCCAAAGAAAATGACTGCCACCTATGAGCTTGTCTACGATATTAAATAGCCAGAAAATAGACCAATAAACCAATATTGCATATCGAATAAGTTGATTTGTAGGAATAGTTGTTTTTTTCATTTGAAAGTTTACCCGTTTATCAAAAGTAAGTTAATTCTCACATCTAAAAATAAAATCGAACAAGAAGAGAAGACCTTGTGTATGCAGCCAATTCTCCCTCATAAATCAATCCTCGCAATTGAACCTCGCATCCTATGCTAAAGTGTTTGATGAAATAATATTCACCTGCCACTGTAGGAGCTACCGTTAGTATTTCATTGCTATTATAAGCCAACCTCAAACCGTATAACAAATTAAAATCAGAGATCATGCTTTTCCCAAATCCACCAATTCCTGCAGTAAATGATTCCGTGTAATTAGATAACGCAAAACCAATACTAGGTTCTATCCGAAATTTATCATTCAAATCAATCGTTATGTAGATGTCATTTGATCTTGAACTCTCATAATCCCATTCATAATCGGCAATATTAAAAAGAGAAGCACCCAATCCTATTTTGAACTCGGAATCCTTTTCTTCTTGACCCATTAAGTGGTTTCCAAATAACGAAATAATCGATAAGAATAATAGTGTTCTTGGTCTCATGTTTTTAATTTTGAAAAAATAACTTCACAAAAGTATATCTACTTCAAATACCTGAAGTCCTGATCATTTTTTATAGACTTTACTGTTTCAAGTAACATTCGAATGCTATTTTCAACATCATCCTTGTGAACCATTTCCACAGTGGTATGCATGTATCTTAAGGGCAGTGAAATTAAAGCACTTGTCACACCTTCATTGGAATAGGCGAAAGCATCAGTATCTGTTCCTGTTGAACGTGAAACAACCGCTCGTTGGAAAGGTATATTTTTCTTTTCAGCAGTAGAAATAATTTGTTTTAAAAAATTATTTTGAACAGCTGGTCCATAGGTTAAGACTGGTCCATCACCAGATTTTAAATCTCCATTTTCAATTTTACTTACCATTGGAGTATTGGTATCGTGACAAACATCGGTAACCAAAGCAACATCTGGTTTAATTCTTTGAGCAATCATTTGAGCTCCTCTCAATCCAATTTCTTCCTGAACGGAATTGACTACATAAAGCGTAAATGGCAATTCTGTTTTTGATTCTTTTAGTAAACGAGCGGTTTCGGCAATCATGAACCCACCCATTCTATTGTCAAGTGCACGACCAACATATTTATTCTTGTTCAGAATCATGAATTCATCTTCAAAAGTAGCAACACACCCCACATGAACCCCTAAAGCTTCAACCTCTTCTTTGGTTTTACATCCGCAATCTAGAAAGATATTTTTAAGACTTGGCGTTTCTTCTTTGCCCTTTCTCATATGAATTGCGGGCCATCCAAAAACGGCTTTTACAGTTCCTTTATCCGTATGAATATTGACTCTTTTTGAAGGAGCAATCATATGGTCGGAACCTCCATTACGCATCAAATATATGAATCCATCTTTGGTAATGTAGTGCACAAACCAAGAGATTTCATCAGCATGTGCTTCAATAACCACTTTATACTTTTTACCTGGGTTGATAATTCCCGCTACACTTCCATAATTATCTACAATATAATCATCCACATAAGGCTTCATATATTCCAACCACATCTTTTGACCTTCAGACTCAAAACC
This sequence comes from uncultured Flavobacteriales bacterium, assembly GCA_905480165.1. GTDB lineage: Bacteria > Bacteroidota > Bacteroidia > Flavobacteriales_D > Crocinitomicaceae > UBA952. The sequence continues at coordinate 40 of CAJQPH010000073.1, read as the reverse complement.
AGTCGGGCTCGGATTGTTTAAATATTTTTCAAGAAATTTT
>CAJQPH010000072.1 GCA_905480165.1 uncultured Flavobacteriales bacterium | reverse complement strand
AGAATTTCTTCGCGTTCGAAGTTGTTCTTTTTCTTTTTTATAGCCTCGTAACGATCTTCTATTTCTTTGGTCCATCGTTCTGCAAGCTTGTCCAATTTGTCTTTTGCTTCAACATATTCCGGTACTTTACTCATTATGTAGTCGGAATCTATATAAGCATAGGATTGACTATTGGCAAAGGTTGTGCCAAAAATCAAAACAAACATAAAAATATACTTCATCATAATGTTCAATTGAACAATTGAACGGCGAAGATACGTAATTATTGCAAAGGAGCGTTAATGGCCTATCATTTTAGAAGGGTCAACAATTTCGTCATATTCGCTTTCTGTAACATGACCAAGTCCAACTGCGGCCTCCTTAAGCGTTGTTCCATTTTTATGAGCGTATTTGGCAATCTCCGCTGCTTTATAATATCCTATTTTGGTGTTAAGGGCAGTAACAAGCATAAGCGAGTTTTCAAGATGCTTTTTAACCACGGGCTCGTTGGCTTTAATTCCTGCAGCACAATTTTCATTAAAAGAATTACATGCATCTCCAATAAGTCTAGCCGACTCCAATACGTTGTAGGCCATAACTGGTTTAAATACATTTAATTCAAAATGCCCGTTTGAACCCGCAACAGAAACAGTTACATCATTACCCATAACCTGTGCACAGACCATAGTGAGAGCCTCTGGCTGAGTTGGGTTTACCTTACCGGGCATTATTGATGATCCAGGCTCGTTTTCAGGAAGTAAAAGCTCTCCTATTCCACACCTTGGTCCTGAAGAAAGCATACGAATATCATTTCCGATTTTCATTAACGAAACTGCCGTTCTTTTTAATGCTCCTGAAAGCTCAACTATAGCATCGTGAGCCGCCAACGCCTCAAACTTGTTCTCCGCCGTTTCAAATGGTAATCCTGTGAAATCAGCTATTTTTTTTGCTACCAAAACATCGTATCCTTTAGGCGTATTTAAACCCGTACCAACAGCTGTACCCCCAAGCGCCAATTCTTTAACTGCTTCAAGTGAATGGTGTATGGTTTTTAATGATTTATTCAGCTGAGTTACGTAACCACTAAACTCCTGGCCAAGTGTCAGGGGTGTAGCATCCATAAAATGAGTTCTTCCCGTTTTTACGATGTCTTTAAATTCTAATGATTTAGCATCTAATGTATCCCTAAGGTTTTCAATGCCTGGGACAGTGATGTTAATCACCTGCTTATAAGCTGCAATATGCATGGCTGTTGGAAATGTATCATTAGAGGATTGCGATTTATTCACATCATCATTTGGGTTTAATATCTTGTCTGTGTCCGAAAGCATACCGCCATTAAGCACGTGCGCCCTGTTAGATATGACTTCATTGCAATTCATGTTGGATTGCGTACCCGATCCTGTTTGCCAAATAACAAGGGGAAACTGATCATCATGCTTTCCAGTAATTACCTCATCACAAACAGCACTAATCAAATCTTTTTTCTCTGAAGGAAGAGTTCCCAATTCAAAATTGGCATGAGCTGCAGCCTTTTTTAAATACGCAAATGCATGGATGATTTCTATAGGCATTGATGCCTCTGGTCCAATCTTAAAGTTATTTCTTGACCTTTCAGTTTGTGCTCCCCAATATTTATCAGCAGGGACCTTCACCTCTCCCATAGTGTCTTTTTCAATTCTATATTGCATTTTATAATGAATTATTGAGTTAATTTTTTTAATTTTGTTTCCAATTATAGTTCAAAAATAACAGAACATGAGCACTTTCGGTATAGTTTTATTCCTTTTAATTGGCGGTATGGCCTTTTGGATGTTATTATTTCTTATGGGATTTATCTTGCCATATTGGATTACGCTTGGTATTTTCGAGCAACTTCGCACCAAAAGAGTGCTTGATGATGAGGAAAAATAAGCCTCTTTTCAACTAAATTGTCTTTTTATTTTGTTTTTTTAAATCGTCAAAATTGACATAAGTCAGTTTTTAGGTGGGAATTCTTTATTTCCTTTAACGTGAAATAATTAACTTCGAGCATCACAAATTAAATCGTCATTTTATGGAAATCACCCCCGATATTAAAAAAAGGCTTGAATTACTTAGGGACAAATACGCGGCTATTGGACAGGACTTGAATTCATACCTAGATGGTTTAATTTTTGCTAACCCATTGGTTTATTGGGACTACATTGAGGTTGATGCGTTATTGAGTCTTCAAAAACCAAAAACTGATTTTCCTGATGAAAAAATATTTATTGTTTATCATCAAATAACAGAGCTTTATTTCAACCTAATTGAACATGAAATTGATCAAATTTGTAGAAATGGAAAGAAGATCTCCGATATAGGTCAAGACCTCGGGTGGAATGAGAGCCTTGATGTCGATTTTTTTATTGCAAGACTCAAGCGATGCAACCTCTATTTTGAAACTTTGATTCGCTCATTTGACGTGATGAGGCTTGGTATGGAGAAAGGTCAATTTACTAAATTCAGAATGGCGCTTCTCTCTTCAAGTGGTTTTCAAACAGCTGCATATAGAAGAATCGAGATCAGTTGTACTGATTTAAGGTATTTGGTCTACGAGAGTGAAAGAAAGCGCCTTTGGGATTCTGACATACACGAACAACTAGATAACGTGTATTGGAGAAGAGGAGCTGTTATTGAAGAAACTGGAGAGAAAACACTTACCTTAAGAGACTTTGAAGCCAAATACCTTAATACATTTCATGATTTTGCAAATGAGTACCAACCAATAAATATTTGGAAAAAATTCAAATCCCTATCTAACGAGGATCAAAAAAACCCTTTAGTATTAAAGGAGTTAAGAGAGCTTGATGTGAATGTGAATGTGAATTGGCCACTGATTCACTACCGGACAGCTGTACATTACCTTGCTAAAGGTACGGGAGAGGAAAAGGGTACGGGAGGAACGAACTGGCAAAAATACCTTCCTCCACGCTTTCAAAGAAGAATATTTTATCCGGATTTATGGACTGAGGAAGAAATACAAGACTGGGGTAAAAAATGGGTCGAAAGCGTACTGAAATAAGTCTATTTTATTGGTTTTATATACGCCTTAGAAAAATCAAGAATACCAAAGGAATTCATGTTTGCATCTCTTAAATTAAGATTATAAACAACAAGCAGGTTTTCAAAATAAACGGGTACTACGGGGGCCTCTTTATTCATCACTCCTATACAGTCGTTAAACAAATTATTCCTCAGTTTTTCATCTACTTCAATTGTTGACTTTTCAAATGCCTCATCAAATTCAATACTCTTAAATTTACCAAAAGAACGAACTGAATTGCCAAAATTATTAGAACAATATGGGCTCAAATAGGATTCGGCATCCGGATAGTCGGGGATGTACGCTCCTGTCCACATTTGAGACTCTCCAGACTGAATGGATATGAGTTTCTCTTTATATGTTCCCGTCTTTAACCTTATTTTCAATCCTAACTTTTTTTCAAGATCATTAACAAGAAAACTACACCATGCCATCTCTGAAGAACCCTCTTCAGCGGTAGCATAAAAAATCAGACTGTCTCCTTTATAATTGCTCTTCCTTAAGTGGTACTTTGCCAGTTGCAAATTATACGTCATTGTCGGTGAAATATTCGGCTGGAAATAGGCGCCCTCAGGTAAAATCCCATTTAATGCCGGATTCGATTCTCCATATAGAAAGTCACTACAAATGTTTTCTCTGTCTACTGCGTGGAAAACTGCTTTTCTCAAATGCAAATTGCTAAATGGGCTTGAGCTACAGTCGAAGCCAATATAATTCATCTTTAATCCATTTCGGTATTGTAATTTATGAAGAATGTTTTTCCCCTTTTTCGCTTCATCAAGAGTTCCAAACAAAGAATTGATTTTATTTGCTGGTATAGAAAGTAATAAGTCCGTTTTTTGAGTAGTGAAAGAGGAAAAAGCTTTTTCTTCTTTTTGTTGCTTTACCATTATTTTATCAATAAAAGGGAGCTGGTTGCCATATTTATCCTTTCCCCAATACTTATCATTTCTAATGTAAACCCGTTCATTTTCATTTGAATAAACAAGCTTAAAAGGCCCGGTACCGATAGGATGTTCCTTGATTTTTTCTTTGTAATAATTATATGCTTTTTTTGAAAAAACAGACATGCTCTGATGGGTCAATACTTTTAAAAACGTTGGGCTCGGGTTGATCAGTTCAATCCTGAGACTGTATCTCGATAATATTTTTATTCCAGAAACGCCTTTTAATATGTCTCCTTCAAATGAATCATAAAACGCTTTGGCTCCCTTTATTTTAGAAATTAACAGTTCGTTTTGTTGATTTAGCTTATGACTAGTACAGGCAAAATCCAATGTGAACTTAACATCTGATGCTTTTAATTCCTCAGCATTACTTCCGAAACAAATATCATCATGAAAATAAATGCCCTTATTCACGTTGAGATCAATAGTTTTAAGATCTTTCGATATCGTATAGGATGAAATAAGGTTTCCTGATAGCTCCTTTGTCTCTTCATTGAATTGAATCAAGGTCTCAAAGATCGGGGAAATCGCCCTTTGCTCGTACATGGATAAACAAGATAATGGGAAAAACTGATAAACCATTTCTGGTGATTCATAAGTGATTATTCCCCCGTACTTCTTTTCTCCTTTGGCTGTTTTTTTTTCCACAACTGTTTGCTCAGAACATCCAGATATAATAATGAATGAAAGAAGCAAAAAATAATAAAACAACTTTTGCATTTAGTCTAAGGCTCTTATAACCGGAAGCACATGTCTGCCTCCTTCTACTCTCAAACTTATATAATATATTCCATTTGAAAGTGGAGATAAATCAATAAAATCCCCTTTTGTTTTAGACATTACCTGTTTGCCTTCGTTAGAAAAAACTTGAATATCTGTTGCTTCTGAATTGAAAAATAATTTTTCAACCGTTGGGTTTGGATAAGCATAATTCTGATTAAATGTGTTTTCTTGAAGATAGAGCGCGCTCAAGTATATAGAGTCCAAAGCTGTACAATTGTTTGAATCCGTGATTTCTAATGAATACCATCCTGGGTTGAGGTAAACAATAACAGACTCGTCTATTTGCGAATTGCTCCAGCCGTAGGAATACGGAGGCAAACCTCCATTTACATTAGAAATGATTATTCCGTCAAAACTGAATTCTCCTGAGGGAGGAATCATGTCAAACGTTATATCAATTGGGTCTAGATTTATCATTTCAATCTCTGTCTCCTGAACACAGCCATTAAAGTCAGAAACAGACAGCGTATAATTTCCTTCTAAAAGACCTGAAATTATCGAGTCTTGGTACTGCTCTCCATTAAGAAAATAGGAATATTCAGGTGTTCCACCTGTAACCATATAAATAACTTCTCCATCAGATGCTCCAGCACAAAGCCACTCTGTAAAATTTATATCAAGTAAAACAGAATCTGGACTTGACACTTCTATTTGCAATGAATCATGACATCCACGAGTGTCTGTTGCTTCAACCATATAAATCCCAGCTGGCAAGTTTTCAATAGTTTCCGTTGTATCGCCATTAAACCACAGAATGCTCTGAGGAGCAAATATGGTATCCATTTCCAATTGAATTGAACCATTAAAATCTCCATAACACAATACATTATCCACCCAAAAATCAACAATTACGGCTGGCGGTTCTGGGACCAATACAGAGTCAGTCACAATGCAGCCGTCTGTGTGAGTAATTACGACCCCGTTCCATCCAGAATGTAATGAGTCATTAGGCTTGGTCGTATATCCATTTTCCCATAAAAATGTACAACCACTAAACATACAGGGTCATCCCGATGATGACATGGTGGCATTTCCATCCTGATCTCCTACACATGTGGGTGGAGAAATGGCACCAAAAGAAATAATATACGGATCTGATAAAACAACCGCTCTTTCCTCATAGCAACCCATTCGATTAGTAACCCTAACCCAATATTCCCCAGCAATTAAGTTGCTTAGGGTTGGTTCGATGGTTCCATCAGACCAATTATATGTGTATGGCCCTGTGTTACCAAATGTGGTTGGTGAAATTGATCCATCTGATTCATTATTACATGATGGTGAAGCTGTCGATATGCTTGAAATAACACTGTTGAAACCGCAATCCACAGGAAAATAAGAATACACCCCATTGTTTTGATTCCCTAAATAACTACCCCAGGCAATTCCTGCATTTGGCCTTATCGACGAAAGGTCTACACGCTTAACGTAAATACCATTGGTGGCCCCAGGATTTAAACTGTCTTTTTTGTACACGTATATTAATTCGGTGTATTGATCATTATCAATATCTCGAAATAATGGTGTTGACGCAAGATTAACACCTGATTCAAAGTTAGTAAGGGGTGATATCGTATTATTCACAAAATCAATCTGTTCAATTCTATGCTGAAAATAACCGTTGATATTATAGGTGACCGATGCTACTGCTTCGTCACGTCCGTCATTATTCAAGTCTATTGCGTTTCCAGAAGAGTAGTTGAGCTGACCTAGACTATCGATAAACTTCATTTCTCCTGTTGAACCATCAAGCATTACCTGATAAAAATCAGAAAATGACGGGGCTATTCCTTTAAATAAAGTAAGAAAAATATCTGGCGTTAAATCTCCCGTAAAGTTTCCAATAACAGGTTCGGCACTTGACTCAGTTCCTGGATGCTGGAAAGACCAATCAATTGAAAAGTCATTTCCATTTATTTTTTCCAACTTGCCATCAAATGATATGAAAACAAAATCATAAACCTGAGATGAATCATTAAAGAAAACAGAAGCTGGAGCAATGTATCCTTTTTCCAAATCTGTAGCCAACACAATTGACCCATTCGTGTTATTGCCAAGAATGCTAGTTAAAGGACATGCGTAAAATGATCCTCCAAGATTTTCTCCTCCCGTTCCAAAAAGAACCCAATCATTTCCATTGTTTTGCAGGTCTGCAACTATTGGTGAGCAATACGTTTCAGCGCTATCTGGAACAACGGTATTTGCTAAAATTTCTCCTGTAAGAGAACTAAGCACCATTACATGACCAGGAGGGCGATTTGTTTCCCATTCTGGTGCCGAATGATCCCCTCCATTAGTAACCAATAGGTCCATTAGGGCATCCCCGTCAACATCATTAATAAACTGTGGATTATAGAAGTTATACCAACCACTATCTGCTGGATCCGTTCCGAAAGGAAAAAACTCCCAAATTAGAGAACCATCAGAGCCGTCCAAAGCATAAAATTGTGCTTCTCTGCCTGTAATAAAAACATCCTTGATGCCATCATTTGTTATGTCTTGAAAAACAGCCGATCCAAAAACCTCATTTCGGGAAGGGGCATTCCAAAGAAGCTCCCCCGTGCTGCCATTGATTGCCATTACACCAGAATTGCTATCAAATCCATCTTTTCCTCCCCCGAGAACAATATCTAAAACACCGTCAAAATTTATATCATGACTATGTGGCGATGAATATGTAGAAATAGAATCAGCAAAATAAGTCCATGATGAAACCTGGGCACAAAGCCCAAACGGACTGAGTAATAAAACAAAGAAAAAGATTTGTGTTATTCTCCTCAATGAATTGGTTGTTAAGTTATCTGACTAGATGTAAAAATCCCTGACCCTGTATTTCAACTCCTGGGTCATCAGGACCAATAGATACACCTACTCCTTCGTACTTATAAAAATAAACGCCATCTTCGAGATCTTTCCCGTCGGGTGTTTTTCCGTCCCATGAAGGGTTATCATTGTCTGGGTCATTGCTTGTAACATCAAAAACTACATTTCCCCAACGATTGAATATGATTAACCTAAACTCTGACAGGTTTTCTGTAGTGAGGAAAAACGCTTCATTTACATCAGCAACATCTCCATTTGGTGTAAAAACATTTGGAGCTGAAACAACCGGTTCCGGATACAAACAAGATCCATCATCTTGTGTTGCCAATGGATTGTAATTTAAAGCCGTCTCTTCGGTGCATCCACAAATATTCATTGTAATTTCAACTGTTGTTATGTCTTCGCAGTTCTCTCCCTGAGACACTATCAGTTGGGCCGTAAATGTTTCTGCATTTGACCCATTGTATGTATTGGTAAAGGTTTCATTTAAATCATTGCTGGTTTGGACCGCAGAACCATCTCCAAAACTTAATGAATATTCGTCTCCGTTTTCACTTGATGAATAATCAAAACTGACGAGCAAGTCAGCACATCCTGCACTTGGGTTTGCACTTAAAACAGCAATCGGTGGGTTTAGAAGATCCACGAAAGCACTGTCCTCTACCGTGCAAACAGCGTCTTCAATACTCACGTAATACCATCCAGAAGCCAAATCAGTCCAAACAGAAGCCGCTGGGCCTTCTTGTCCTGTCATGCTTTCCCAGGAATAGTACACCCCATGTTCTGGTGTGGTTGTTTCTCCGCTTACAAAAACAGAGACAAATCCGTCCGGTTCGCAAGTTGCTGGACCGATATAAATGGTATCAACCATTAATGTCTGATTTAAGGTAATCGTTAAGGTATCGGTATTGCTGAAATCACAATTATCAGTAGCGGTAACATATACATCAATAGAGCCGTTTTCCGTTATTCCAGTTAAAATAGAGTCGCCGACCCCTATTACATTTCCTAAAGTATCTGTCCATTCATAAGTGTAGGGCGCATATCCTCCTGTTGCAGACACTCCTACCAATACGGCTTGGTTCGCACACACCAACAAGGTGTCAGATTCATCAATATTAATGATCGGTCCATCCCCAATATATATAGTCCCAGAGGATACGATAGTGTCCCCACAAATGTTTACCAATTCTACCGTAATGGTTACCGATTCAAAGCCTTCATCTATGCCATCCTGAATAGGTGAAAGGTTAATTATTACAGAGTCTTGACCTGGCACAAATACCACAGAGTCTATTAAATCGTTATAGTCCAATCCCTCGACAGCTTCTCCTCCAATGGTGTAATTAATAATCAGTGTGTCGGCGATCTCTCCCTCTGGTCTTGTAAAAATGAAATTTGCATCTGTACACCCCTCAACAATAGTTGTGTCTCCTGAAACAGTAGCAACCGAGACCGAAACAGCATCTGAAACAAAACTTCCTGCTTGAAGAAAAACGCCTGAATCATAGCTTTGATCAAACACATTAGAAATAGCCAATTTAATGTGATATGTTTCATTACAACTTACGGATGCAGATGCAGCTAATTGAATCGTGGTTCCATCGTATTGTATGGCATTTCCATAGGTCAAGTTAGGGTTTTCATTAAAAACATAATATGCTGTATTATTTTCATCTCCAACGTTATTAATTGTTACAGGAATATTTCCAGGTATTACAGCTATGTTATCTCCTCCTGATGGATAGCCTGCCAGTACATGTGGCCCACTGATCCCTGGTCCCCAAAGAAATAACACAAATGCATCATTAAAATTTGAGGGTGAATATTCAGGATA
>CAJQPH010000071.1 GCA_905480165.1 uncultured Flavobacteriales bacterium | reverse complement strand
ATTACACCGACAATTAATCCCATAAAATGTCCCTCCCAAGAGATACGAGGAGAAATTGGAAGAATTCCCCAAATCATACTCCCGTAAACAAATGCGATAAACATGGATAGGGCCTGCAAGGGAAGGTATTTCCGTAGCGTCCCTGAAGTAAAAAGAAAAGCAACGAGACTGTAAATCACCCCGCTCATCCCAATATGATAAGCTCCTTTATTCGCAGCAAACCACCATACGCCGACACCTGTAAAAACCCAACTGAATAAAAGAACTTTAAATGCGATTTCTTTATAGAAATAAAATAAAAAAAGCGTCAGTAAAAATATTGGAACTGAATTGTTGATAATGTGATTGAAGTTTTCTGTTGAATGGACCAAGGGCATAAATAAAATACCTTGAAGCCCTTCAATACTTTTAGGGAGCACGCCGAGTTTATAAAATTGAAAAAGAAATAATGAATCGGCCCAGTAGAACAGCCAAATTAATACCAATATTATGATGGCAGGTGGTAGTGCATTACCAAAGTGCTTATCAAATTGCGGATTCTGATTCATGATTCATTCTTGTCAATTAGTGTGCCGACCTATAAATTATGACAGTTTGTCAATTTTAGGACCTCATTTATGAATGATATTGTAATTTTGTGTGACATGGAGATTAAAAATAAAATTAAAGAAAGTGGGATCATTCAATTGGATTTGAACGATTTTAGGTCAAATAAAACATTGATGGGTATTGATTTGTCAGAAAGGCTACATAAAGGATTAATTTTAAAAGAAAAGGATTTTCGGATTTGGCTGAAGGAACATGATTGGAAACAGTATGCTAATCATGCCGTTTTTGTTTATTGTTCTGTAGATGCTATCATACCGACGTGGGCATACATGTTAATTACCTCAAAAGTATTAGAATATACTGAACACGTAATTGTTGGAAAACAAAGCGATTTGGAGAAAAATTTAATCAAGGAAAACATTGATTCACTTGATTTATCCTTGTTTCAAGATCAACGCGTCATCATTAAGGGGTGTTCTGAGATTGCCTCACCTGAGCATGCCATGTCAGTACTGGTTGTTTTGTTGCAGCCAGTAGTGAAATCAATAATGTATGGAGAGCCTTGTTCAACAGTTCCTGTTTTCAAAAAGAAAAAGACCTAAATTTGTAACATGTCAGGATCTACTTTAGGAACTATTTTTACACTCACTACTTTTGGTGAATCTCACGGGAAAGCTATGGGGGGAGTGATCGAAGGATTTCCTGCAGAAATAACATTGGATTTGGCATTGGTTCAGCAAGAACTTAACAAAAGAAGGCCTGGCCAAAGTGAATTGGTCTCAGCAAGAAATGAAAAAGATCAAGTTGAGTTTCTTTCGGGTGTTTTTGAAGGAAAATCAACAGGTACGCCAATTGGATTTATCATCTTAAATGAGAATCAAGAATCAAAAGATTATTCACATATCAAAGACACTTATAGACCTTCTCATGCTGATTTCACTTTTGAAAAGAAATATGGAATCAGAGATTATAGAGGAGGAGGAAGAGCAAGTGCTAGGGAGACTGTTTGTAGAGTTGTTGCAGGGGCATTAGCCAAGCAAGCATTGAATAAAATGGGAATAAAATTCTCAACCTATGTTACACAAATTGGAGGGATTAAAATTGAGTCTCAGGAGTTTTTTAAATCAGAAACCATTGAAAAATCTTTGGTTCGTTGTCCGATACAGGATGCTTCAAATAGGATGGAAAATTTGATTTCTGAAATCAAAAAAGAGGGAGATACTCTTGGAGGCATCATTCAGTGTATAGTAAAAAATGTACCAGCGGGGTTAGGAGAACCGGTTTTTGATAAGCTGCATGCATCACTAGGAAAATCCATGCTTTCAATCAATGCCGTTAAAGGATTTGAGATTGGATCGGGATTTATATCTGCCTCAATGAAAGGTAGTGATCATAACGATGTCTTTGATACAAAAGGAACGACAATTTCGAATTTTTCCGGAGGTATTCAAGGGGGCATTTCCAATGGAATGCCAATTGTTTTTCGTGTTGCTTTTAAGCCTGTTGCCACCATAATGAAGAGTCAGGATTCAATAGACAAGAACGGGAATAAAATACGAATAGAAGGCAAAGGCAGACATGACGCTTGTGTTGTTCCTAGAGCTGTTCCAATCGTAGAATCGATGGCAGCCATCACACTACTTGATTATTATTTAAGAAACAAAACCATTCATATTTAAACGATAAGTTATGTTACAAAGAGTTCAAACGATATATTTTTCATTGGTAATCATTTGTTTGGGAGTCACATGCACAGGCATGGAGTTTTTTCGATTTGTGAAAGGCACAGAATTTTATTCATTTTCTGTTTACGGTATTCAGAAAGGTATGGGTAACGACCTTTCCATGCATAAGAGCATACCTATTTTTCTTACGGTGATAGGACTTTGTTTATTTGCTTTTATGACATTGATGAGCTATAAAAATATTAAAAGACAGCTCAAGTGGTCAAGAGCCTTATTTTATTTTTACATGTTAATGGTTATTGTGTTTTTGATTTACTCTTCTTTTGGAAAAGGTATGTTTTTTGAAAATAATGCGAGTCAAGAATTGGGCTTGGGGTATATTTTTTTTATTGCAGGTCTTCCTTTTTCGTTCCTTGCCCTTATTGGCGTTAAAAAGGATAAAAACTTACTTGATTCCCTGAACCGTTTAAGATAATGATTCCGATAATTCTCGTAAATTAGATTATTCATTAAAAATCAATCCTTTGAATAAGAGAGTATTAGAGATTAGAAACCTCTCCAAGAATTATAAAAATATTAAAGCTGTTTCAGAGCTGAGCTTGCAGGTTAATGAGAAAATGGTTTATGGCATCTTAGGCCCAAATGGAAGTGGAAAGACAACAACGTTAGGTATGCTTCTAGGGGTAGTTAATCAAAATCAGGGAAGCTATTCTTGGTTTGAAAATGGGAACAAGGACGAGAATCGAAAACGAATTGGATCATTGTTAGAAACACCTAATTTTTATCCCTATTTAACCGCAGAACAAAATCTTGAAATTACAGCTAAAATCAAAGAGATTGATGGGGATTCATCTGAAATAGATAGGGTTCTAAAAATGGTTGATTTATACGAACGTAGGGATTCGAAATTTAAAACTTTTTCTTTAGGGATGAAACAGCGTCTTGCAATAGCAAGCGCATTATTGGGAGAGCCTGAGGTTCTTGTTTTAGACGAGCCAACGAATGGTCTTGACCCTCAAGGAATTGCGGAAATACGCGACTTAATCATTGACATTGGTAAGAAGGGCAAAACAATAATCATAGCATCCCACATCCTTGATGAGATTGAAAAGGTATGCACGCATTGTGCCATTTTGAAAAACGGAAAATTACTTCGAACAGGGACCATAGACGAGATTATAGGCAATCAGGAAAGCACTTTGGTTAAAATAGGAGCAGAGGATAAAATGCTACTTGCGGAAATAGTCAACTCAAACCCTGAAATGACTATATACAAACAATCTGCTGTAAACGATTTAATGATTATTAGTGTTTCTAAAAACACAAAATCCGATCAAATTAATCGGTATTTTTTTGATAAAGGAATCGTATTAAACCAACTGGATGTCTATAATGAATCCTTAGAAAATCAATTTTTGGACATAATTAGAGAATCATGAATCGATTACTTACCATTGAATGGCTCAAATTAAAACACCTTAGCACGCTTAAGGTCATACTAATGGTCTATGCCATATTATTGCCCTTAATTTTTTATTGTTTGTCCCTAATGCCTATCTATGATCAGGTTTATAATCATCAGATCTATCAATTTCCGGATGTTTACCATTATGTGACTTATATATCTAGCTTTTTCAATTTGCTTATTGGTGTTATTATCGTTGTTTTTACCTGTAATGAAATTAAATACAAAACGCAGCGGCAAAACCTAATTGATGGTCTTAGCAAAAAAGAATTGGTTCTTTCAAAATTTTATGTGGTAGCCTTATTATCGATTGTTATAACTCTATATACCTTTTTGATTGCAGTTCTATTTGGTTTCTCCAATGGTTCAACGGATGTCTTTAATGGAATTAGATACATTGGGTTTTATCAAATTGCCACTTTTGGGTATTTTATTTTCGCTTTTTTTCTGGCCAACCTTTTGAAAAATCCAGCTTTATCAATCGTGTTTTATTTACTGTCAACCTTTCTTGAAGGTATGACTGGCTTATTTGCAAAAGATTATTCGCAATTTTTTCCTTTAAGTACTTTTTCAACCTTAATCCCGATGCCTTTAATCCCTGATGGGTTTGAGTATGCAATGACTGAAATGCAAAGGGCATCATTAGGATTATTTTATGTATTTGTTTTCTTGTATGTGTCCTATTACATACTTACCAAACGAGATGTTTAACCGTTTAAGATAATTCGTCAGAAACCAATTTGTAGGTGGGGTCCTCTAGTACATTTACGCTAATGATTTTTTCAGCACCTTTAAGTAACCGAATGCAATCTTTGCTCAGATGTTTAAGTTGAACTTGCTTACCCGCTTGTTTATAGCGTTCAGTAAGTTTGTTTAGAGCTTCTATTGCAGACATATCAACTACACGGCTTTCCGCAAAATCAATGATAACGACATCAGGGTCATTCTTTACATCGAACTTCTCATTAAAAACGGTTATGGACCCAAAGAAAAGAGGGCCATATATCTCATAGTTTTTAGCACCATTTTCGTCTATGTGTTTGCGTGCTCGAATGCGTTTTGCATTGTCCCATGCAAAGACCAGGGCAGCAATAACAACTCCCAATAAAACAGCTAAGGCCAAGTTATGCAAGAATACAGTGACCATTGTGACCGCTACCATTACAAAAACATCAGATTTAGGCAT
>CAJQPH010000070.1 GCA_905480165.1 uncultured Flavobacteriales bacterium | reverse complement strand
GCAATGAGGGACTCGAACCCCCGACTTCCTCCTTGTAAGGGAGGCACTCTGAACCAACTGAGTTAATCGCCCAAATCGAGTGCAAATATAAATGTATTTTCTGAATTACGAAGAAGTAAGAAAAAATTATTCTTCGTTTTTTATTTCTTGAATTTTATTAAGAACGTCATCAAGCCCATCTTTAAACTTTTCAAAGTCCTCTTTATATAAGAAAATCTTGTGTTTTTGGTAGGATCCCTCACCTTCCTCGTTCCATATTTTTTTACTTTCAGTCAAGGTAAGGTAAAGGTCATTGCCCTTCGTTGCTTTAATATCAAAAAAATAAGTTCGTTTACCAGCCCTTACGACTTTAGAATAAATTTCATTTTGATCGCCTCCCATAATCCTTGTTTTAGTTCTATCAAATAAACGGAATTTTTATGAGAAAGACAAATGTTTACTTAGATGAAACCAATATGATATAAGTCCGTAAATCAGTATATTAGATTAATCTAGAATACAGAATGAGCAAAGCAATTGCGATGATTTTTTTTGGTTTGATTTTGGCTTCTTGTGGTAGCTCAGTTCAACAAGCACCTGCAAAGAAGGTTAAGGTTTTAAGTGACCTGGAAGCCATAATTCAAAAGGACACATTGACTGTTTTGACTGAAAACGGTGCCATTTCATTTTATGAGTATAAGGATAAATATCTCGGGTTTGAATATGAAATTTTAGATTCGTTTGCACGTCATCTGGGTGTTCAATTAAAGTTGATAGAAATTGCCAATCCAAATGATTTTGTGTCATACTTGAATTCGAGAAAGGGAGATTTAATTGCTTGTAACAAGCCCATTCATATGGAAGATAAAAAACTTCATGCATTTTCCATTCCCTACAACCATTCCTTTGAAGTTCTTGTTCAAAGGGTTTCTGAAGACAGTGTGGTCAGAGATATTTCAAAACTAAAGAACAAAAATATTTACATCAGAAATAAGAGTTCTTTTTTGAAGAGGATTCTGCACTTGGAAGATGAAATTGGTGAGAACATTCATGTAAAGTCTATTCCAGGTTATCCAGTTACAGAAGATTTAATTGAATTGGTATCACGTGGAGAAATCGATTTCACAATTTCAATGGAAAATACCGCAAGGATTGAACAGGCATGTCATCCTAATATTGATATCGCTACACTATTATCTGTTCGTCAAAACATCGCTTTTGGATTAAGGAAGTCAGATGTTAAACTCAAAGAAAAGTTGGATTATTTTCTAGATAATTATCTTGAGTCTGATGCCTATAAATTGCTTCGAAAGAAATATTTTGATTATATGAAAGAGACCAATTTTCATATTGAGGATATAGATAGCACCACAAACCTTAATATTGAATTGTCTGAATATGATGAACTTTTTAAAGCCTCAGCGCTCAAACGAAACTGGGACTGGAGATTTTTAGCTTCTATTGCATATCAAGAATCTCGATATGACCCTAATGCCAGAGGGTTTGGAGGCGCATATGGGATGATGCAGTTTATGCCAAATACAGGTCCTTCTTTTAATGTTTTCCCAGATTCACCACCAGCCGTTCAAATAGATGCAGGGATGCGTTACATTGATCAACTTTACAATCAGTGGGATAACATTGAGTCTCGTGAACAGAGATTAAAGTTTACCTTGGCTTCATACAATGCTGGTAAAGGACATATTGAAGATGCTGTTCGTTTAGCTGAAAAGTTAGGATATAACCCACATGTATGGGATGACAATGTTGAATTAATGATTAAAAACCTTTCCATACCCGAATATTACAGAAATAAACCTGTAAAATACGGTGCCTACCGTGGGCCTGCTAAAAATTATGTAAAATCCATATATTCGCGATATATGTCATGGAAATTAAATGAGTAAATTAATCATAATTCAAGGCCCTACTGCTTCGGGAAAATCATCCTTATCTCTTGAAATAGCTATGAAATTAGGTGCGCCTATAATTTCAGCGGATTCAAGGCAATTTTACAAAGAATTAAGTATAGGTACGGCCAAACCTTCAGAGAAAGAGCAGCAAATGGCTGCACATTATTTTGTTGATTCACATTCTATTCATGATCTAACCATAACGAGTGCGGAATTCATGAAGATAGGTCGTCAGAAAATCTCGCAACTGTTTAATGAGGGCAACGAATACATTGTGGTGACTGGTGGTTCAGGTATGTTTATTGATGCTTTAATAGATGGTTTACACCCTTCTCCAAGTGACGCTTCGGTGAGGTCTGATTTAAATAATGATTGGAAAAACAAGGGAATAGATCTATTACTTGAAGAACTAAAGGACAAGGATGCGAGCACATACGACAGTATTGATGTCAATAACCCTATGAGGATTCTAAGAGCGCTTGAGGTGATACGGGTTTCGGGTAAAACTTTAGGAGAGATTAGAAAACAAGAGAAAATAAAAATTGATTATCCACATTTGCGTTTTGGTATAACTTGGAATCGACAAGATTTATATGACCGAATCAATACCCGTGTAGATGAAATGATTCGTAACGGATTGCTTGAAGAAGTTAAAGGGCTTCCTTTAAAGGAAAATATTCTCATTCAAAATACTGTGGGGTACAAGGAGTGGATTCCTTATTTTGAAAATGGCATGTCTTTTGAAGATACCATAGCTATGATTCAGAAAAACTCAAGAAATTATGGGAAAAGGCAAGAAACTTGGATGAAACGTTATTCTGATTTAATAAGCTTAAGCCCCTATGAATCAACAACCATGTTAGAACAATTAATCAATCATTTATAACAAGCGATTTTACATGCATTTTAAATTTGAACAGCTCTGTCCTCACGTTTTTCAAAATGTAGTTTTGAATAGCTCGATATGGAATAAAGATGTCGTAATCTCTAAAGATGAAAGGATATTAATACATGCCATAAGTGGAAGTGGAAAAACTTCGTTCATTCATTACTTACTTGGCTTGAGAAATGATTATTCAGGGTCTATTTTAATTGATGGAAAGAATATTAATTCTATTGACGTGGAAGCCTTTACAGAAATAAGAAGAAAAGGCATTTCCACTGTTTTTCAGGATTTACAGCTGTTTGATGATTTAACAGTGAAGGAAAACATTGCCATCCTTCCTGAATTTGCTTTTGGATATGATTTAGAGAATGCCCACAAGATGCTTGAAGATTTGGATATCATCGAGAAATGGGAACAAAAAGTAAGTAAGCTTTCTTTTGGTCAGAAGCAGCGTGTCGCTATAATAAGAGCTCTAATGAAGCCGTTTGATTTTCTCATATGTGATGAGCCGTTTTCTCATTTGGACAAGCTTAACACAATGAAATGCACTGTGCTTATTGAAAAAAGACTGAAAGAAGAGCAGGCAGGGTTAATTCTTTTGGGCCTAGAAGAAGAGTGTTCATTTACGGATATTAAAACACTTCAATTATGATGAAGCAGTTGTTTTTTAAATTCCAAAACAAAAAGCAGCTTGTTTTGGCTTCACTCGGAACCTTTCTTGGTTTATTCTTTTTGTTTACGTCTTTGCATTTTTTACATAAAATTTATAATTATGGGGAGAATACAGAAATGCTTTCCAAAAACACCATTGTTGTTCAAAAGAAAGTTAAGTCGGGATCTTTGCTAGGATTGAGCAGTTCTGAGTTTTCAAATGAAGAAATTGAAGAGATTCGATCCAAACCTTTTGTTGAAAACTGTGACCCCATTCGCTCTAACACGTTTAAGGTTGTCCTGCAAATAGATGACCCTTTGATTCCTGCTTTTAATTCTGACATCTATGTTCAATCCGTAAAGAAAGGGTATTTAGATGTGAAAACAGACCGTTGGGATTGGGATGAAAATAGCGATATCCTACCCATCATAATGCCTCGTGATTTTCTGATGATGATGAATAATTTCTTATCTGCAAGCAGTATCCCACAGCTTTCTGACAATTTGGTTCTCGACTTAAAAATAAACCTTAAGATAGGTACTCGAAATAATCGTGAAACCATACATGCACGAATTGTAGGTTTTACAAATGAGCTTTCATCCATTTTGGTGCCAGAAGAATTTTTGCTTTGGGCTAATCAAAAATATGGTGAGAAGGATAAGGAGGAGATTAGCCAGCTTGTCGTAAAGAGTAAGGATGGGCAGTTTGGATTATTAGAAAAACATTTAGACGAAAAGGAGCTGGAATCCAAAAAATCACAGCTGATTATAGCCAAATTAAAAAGCGCATTAAGTGTGCTCTTGTCAATTATATCAATCGTATCCTTGTTGACTGTCTTTCTTTCAATTTTGGTTTTAATACAATACTTACAGTTGATTTTAACCAAGAATGATTACGAAATAAGAACGCTTCTGCGTCTTGGTCATTCAGCAAAAATGCTTATCAAGGTATTTATGAAATATTTTGTTTTACTTTTTTCAATAGTTACTCTCTCTGCTCTTTTGGCCTTTTTACCGGCAAAGTATTATTTGCAAGAAGTGTTTATTTCAAATGGAATATCATTAGAAGATTCTATTTCTTACTATCTATATGCTGCATTGTTTTTCGTTAGTACGGTATTTGTGTTTTCTATTTTTATGAGCACGAAAAGACGGATTTTAAAAACAGTGAATACTTAATCGTTAAAGAATTGTTAAAAGGGTTTAAAATTAATTGCCGAGCCATTATTTTGATTTAAATTAACGCAAAAATAAAACCAATGAAAAAAGGACTTTTATTCATATCAATGTTCTTTGTATTTTCCTTAAATGCACAAAAACTATCGTTTAAGATTGAAAATCAAAAGGATACGACGGTTCACTTGATAAAATATTTCGGTAAAAAGCTTTATTATGCTGATACTGCTGAAATGAAAAATGGAAGAGTAGAGTTTGACGGCAAGAAGCAAGTTCCGGGTATCCTAGGCGTTCTTTTACCAGGGCAGAAATATTTTGAGTTTATCTATAACAACGAGGATATTACACTTGAAACTTCTTTACCTGATATGGTGGGAAGTATGAAAGTCATTAAGTCTGTGGAAAACAAAGTATTTATTCCTTATATACGTTTTATTGGTAAGAATAAGTCTGAGGCCAATCAGCTTGGCAAACAAAGGTCAAAGCTTTCCGAAGATGATCCGAACTACAAAGAGTTGACAAATAAAATGGAGGAGATAAATAAAAAAGTAAAGGATTACCAAGATGATATAGTTGAAGGACAAGAAGGCAGATTGGTTTCCAAAATAGTAAAGATGTCTATGGATGTGATTGTTCCCGATTCACCGAAAGATGAAAACGGAAATATGATTGATTCAAATTTCACTTTTAAATATTACAGAGGCCATTACTGGGATAACGTTGATTTAACAGATGATGCCTTAGTCAATAACCCTGTCTTCCATAACAAGCTAGAATACTTTTTTGGAGATCGAATGATGGTACAGCATTGGGATTCAATCATTGCTTATGCCTTTCCTTTTTGTGATCAGCTTAATCCAGACACGAAAATGTTTGAATATTGTGTAGGTTGGATTACATCTACATTTGGAAAGAGCAAAATCATGGGAATGGATAAGGTCTATCTTGAGATGATCAATCGTTATTATTGCACAAAAAACTCGAAAGGAGAATCTCCTGCGTTTTGGGTTTCTGATGATAAGTTTACTGATCTTTGTGATAATTTAAGCAACAAATTGAGGCTTACGGTTGGTTCAATTCCTCCAAACCTTATTCTACAGGATACAACAGATAACCATTGGCAAGATTTTTATTCCCTACCTTCTGAATATACGGTATTGTATTTCTGGGATCCAGAATGTGGTCATTGTAAAAAAACCACTCCAAAACTTGAAACCCTGTATCAAGAGAAATTCAAAGCACGCAATGTGGAAATATATTCGGTAGGAAAAGCAGTTGGAGATGATTTTGGCAAGTGGAAGAAGTTCATTCGAGACAATGACTTGACATTCATTAATGTTGCAGTTACAGACCGCATATACAAAGAAGCTCAAGATTCTACACAAGGGCAGCCTAGACTAATGAACTTGTTAAGAACAACAAATTTAGAGTCCTTAAATTACCAAGGGACATATGATATTTTTTCTACACCTAAAGTGTTTTTATTAGACAAGGACAAGAAAATCATTGCGAAAAGTATTTCTATCTCTCAACTCGAAGAAATGATTGATCGCTTACAGGGTAAAGAGAATCTCCCAAAGCTTTTTCCTCCTGACCCAGAGGAAGACGCTCAAATGCAAAATAAAGAGTAATTTTGTTTCATGATTGAAACATTTAAGAAACTTCTTCAGAACTCGAATAGAGTTCTTGTGACTTCTCATAAATCACCTGATGGTGATGCCGTTGGTAGTTCTGTGGCCTGCTACGAGTTTTTAAAATCAATCGGTAAAGAACCGTTCGTATTATTACCAGATCCTCCTGCATCGAATCTAATGTCTTACCTAGAGGGTGTCGATTATTCATTCTACGAAAATCACAATTTGGATTTTTCTCAATTCGACTTGGTGTTTTGTTTGGATTACAATCATGAATTCAGAGTAGGAGAGGAGATGTCCGATATTTTTAAGCAATTGGAGTGTAAAAAGATTATGATAGATCATCATCCAGACCCAAGCGCGTTTTGTGATTTGACAATATCAAGACCTGAGGTTTGTTCGACAGCTCAATTGTTTTTTGAGGTGCTAGAAGAGCTAAATATGTCGGATAAATTAAACCTTAATGCAAGTAAATCCATTTATCTAGGTATTATGACGGATACAGGTTCTTTTAGGTATCCATCCGTTAATGCAAAAACACATGATGTCCTGGCTAAGGTCATTTCTAATGGAGTGGTTCCCTTTGAGATTCATGAAAGCATATTTGACCAAAACACAAGTGAAAAGTTAAAGTTAAGAGGTTTTGCAGTGTCTGATAAGATGGAACTTATTGAAGATAGTCCGGTTGGTTTGATTTCGCTATCCATCGAAGAGCTAAATCAATTTAATTATAACAAGGGTGATACAGAAGGATTAGTTAATGTTATACTCTCAATAAAAGGAATGTCAATTGCCATATTTATGGTAGAAAATGACGAAGGAAAGGTGAAAATGTCTTTTCGATCGAAAGGAAAATATTTCGTAAATGAATTTGCCAAAAAGCACTTTAATGGTGGTGGGCATAAGTATGCTGCTGGTGGCTTTAGCCACAGTAATTTATTAGAGACAAGGAATAAAGTTCTTGAATATTATAAAGAGTTATTATGAGATTAGCAGTTGCACTCTGTTTGTTACTCATTTTATCATGTCGAAATGAAAATGATACAGAACAGACAGTAGAAACCCCTATAACTCAACCTGAATGGTCG
>CAJQPH010000069.1 GCA_905480165.1 uncultured Flavobacteriales bacterium | reverse complement strand
TGTTCAAAAATTTCCAAATGTACTTTTTGCTTCCATGTTTGGCTTCAAAGAAGAGCAGATGTTTGATCTTGGAGAAGGGAGAGCTGCTGCAGAAAAAGCACCAGAAGTAAAATTCTAAGAAAGAATGAAGTACGTCGGTCTTCAGGAGCAAATCACCTCCAACAATAGAAAATCAATATTCTTATTAATCGGTTTTCCCGGAGTATTGCTTGGTGCTGTATACGCAGTACTGATGTTCGCCTCATACAATGAAACTGGAGGAGGCGTTGATACCCATATGGCCAACGATATGTTTATTGAAGCCATGCCTTTTGTATTTATAGGCACTGGGATCTGGTTTTTGATTGCATATTGGGGACATTCTGCAATGATTGATTACGCTTCGGGATCCAAAACACTTGAACGAAAAGAGAATATGCGGGTTTATAACCTGACTGAGAATCTTTGCATGGCAGCGGGAATGAAAATGCCAAAACTCAAAATCATAGAGACAGAGGCCTTGAATGCCTTTGCAAGCGGTCTAAATGAGAAAAATTACTCCGTTACGCTAACGAGAGGAATCATTAACAAACTTGACGATGATGAACTCGAAGGGGTTATTGCACACGAGCTCATGCACATCAGAAACAAAGACGTAAAGCTTTTAGTCATCAGCATCATATTCGTAGGTATCTTTTCATTAATCATACAAATTGCATTCAGAAGTCTTCTTTATGGAAGCATGACAAGATCACGAAGAAAAGACGGTAAAGGAGGCGGAGGACTTATTATTGTCATTCTCGTCGTTTCACTCGTAGCATATCTCATTTCTTTACTTTTTAAATTTGCACTAAGTAGAAAAAGGGAATTCATGGCTGATGCAGGTGCGGCCGAAATGACAAGAAACCCATTGGCACTGGCCAACGCTCTTCGAAAAATATCTGGAAACTCAAAGATTGATTCAGTAAAAAGTGATGATGTAAAAGAAATGTTTATAGACAACGGTCCTGATGATACTTCATCAAATTTTCTTGGAGGAATTGGTGGTTTATTTGCTACCCACCCACCAATAAAAGATAGAATATCCGTTTTAGAACAATTCTAATTCCTTACAAAATCATACACTTTATATCGCAGTAATCTAATTTGCAATCCAAATTCATTTGGAATGTGAAATTCATTTATGGGATTTTCAAACTGATGTCTATAATACGCCTCTAGCTTTACTGTCCAAGCTTTACTCCTTTTAGAATGACCTGTTCTAACATGAAAGATCCCTAATCCTCCTTTTATCGAAGTAGATAGGTTTTCCTTAACACCATCTGCTCCATTAAGCCGATAAAACACTTCTGGACCACAAAAAATTTCAAGCACCTCTCCCCTACATGATCTGCCCTTCTTACGTTCATTAATCACCACGAGAGGTGCCCGAAAAATCATTGCTGTGGTTAAAAAATGTTCTCGAATGGGTTCATTCAATTCAATAAAACGGGTGTTATCTTTTTGAATCATTTGTCTATATCCAAATTCAGGCAATACGTAACGTCCAAATTGTCGAGTTATACCTGTTTGAAAAGAATAGGAACCATTTTTATCAAAATCTGAAGTGTTGAGTTGACCATAAACACCGAAATTCTTATGAGTTCGCATATAAACTTGAGCTTCTAGAGGTTCATTCATTGAAAAAATAATGAGTAATAAGGTTAACTTTTTCATCATTAATGATTTGGTTTAAACAACGTAAGCATTGACTATAAAAAACGTATGAATATTTTATATAATAAGAATGATCAATCAATTTGGTACATATGAATACTTTATTTGGCTTTTAAACAATATATTAGTGCGAAAATTATTTATATGTCCAGACTTTATCTATTTCTATTTTTCGCGTTGATTTCAATGTCTTGTTTGACTCAGAAATCAGAACGAATTGCTTTTTATAATGTTGAAAATTTATTTGATACCATTGATGGCCCAAATAATGATGCTGAATTTTTACCTACGGGGAAAAAGATTTGGAATTCTGATAAATTCCTTGAAAAGATAAAGCACATCAATAAAGTATTTTGTGAGCTAAATACCCCCATGCTTATTGGCTTATGCGAAATAGAAAATGTAACTGTTTTAAATGAAATTATTTCAGAAAACAAAGCCTTAAAATACTACAAGACGGTTCACTATGATAGTAAAGATGCTAGGGGGATTGACGTAGGAATGATTTATAATTCTAAAAAACTAAAAGTAGCAGACCAAGGCTTTATACGATATACACTTCCTGGGCAAACAAAAGCGACCTCTCGAGATATCGTATGGGCAAAATTCATCTATAAAAAAGAATCTTTTTATGCCATGACCAATCACTGGCCCAGTAGAAGAGGCGGCACAGAAAAAAGCGAAGAAAAAAGATTGAAAGCGGCCAACAGTGCCCGACATTTTATTGATTCGCTCCTAAATATTGATGCCAACACCAAAATAATTCTGATGGGTGACCTAAACGATTATCCAAGCAATAAATCTGTACAGCTCATCATGGAGAAACTTCATCCCAAAATCGTCTCATCATCCAATAAATTTGGAGGAACGCATAATTATAAAGGAGAATGGAACATTCTTGACCACATATGCATCTCAAATGGATGGGAGAAGGGGAAATTGAGGTCTGTATCAACGCATGGAACCATACATACTCCTGAAGAACTCCTGTCTACTTACAAAGGAAATATAGTGCCTTTTAGAACCTATGGAGGGTCAAAGTATCTTGGAGGTTATTCTGACCATTTGCCAGTTTACATTGAGCTGAATGTGAAATAAACCTAAACGGTTAAATTCCATCCAAACTCATCGGCAACACGTCCCGTCTTTAAATCCGCTAAGAATGTTTTGATTCTATTTGACAATTCTCTGGTTTCTACTGGTGGTAGATGATACTTCTCTCCCTCGAAACCAATCATTGCTATTGGAGCTATAGTTGCCGCAGTGCCAGCACCAAAGGCATCTTGAAGTGTGCCGTTTTTAGCCGCATCAATCACTTCTTTTACTGTAATCATTCTTTCCTCAATTTCTACACCCCATTTTTTTGCCACTTCAATTACAGATCGCTTTGTTATTCCTCTGAGTATGGTATCATGGTCTTCATCTGGCGTAATTAGAACACCATCGATTTGAAACATGATATTCATTGTTCCCGATTCTTCAATATAGGTATTGGTACTTGCATCTGTCCAAACCAACTGATGAAAGCCTTCTTTCTTTCCGAGCATTGCAGGATATAAAGATGCCGCGTAGTTTCCTGCTGCCTTAGCTCTTCCAACACCGCCATATGCTGCACGTGTATAATGTGTTTCGATTTTCACATTCAAAGGATCAGCATAATACTGCCCTACTGGAGATGTAATAATCATAAACTTGTATGTTTCAGAAGGTCGTATACCAACGAGCTCATCAGTTGCAAACATGTACGGTCTAATGTACAATGAATGTCCTCTTCTTTTTGTAACCCATTCAGAGTCTAATTTCACCAATTGACGTATAGCCTCCACAAACAACTCTTCATTAACTGCAGGCATGCACATTCTTTCTGCCGATTCAACAAAACGTTTGGCGTTCATATCTGGTCGAAAAATCAAAATATCATCGCTACTTGTGCGATGGGCTTTCATCCCTTCAAAAATAGATTGACCGTAATGTATCGCAGACATTGCGGGATGCATTGGAATATTATCGAAAGGAATGATCTTCCCTTGCTCCCATTTTCCGTCTTTATACTCCATCATAAACATGTGGTCAGAAAAATCCTTCCCAAAATGTAGATGGTCCCAATCAAAATAACTTAACTTTGAATGAGAGGTCTTTGTTATAGGAAATGTATATGTTTCGGTAGACATTAAATTGAGTTTTAAGGCTTGCAAAGATAGTGTTTATTCATTGATTTTCAAGAGAAAAACAGTACAAATATTGAATGACTTAGCCAATCCTTTAATTATCAATGGATACAATTAAGAATATATTAAAAAAATATTGGGGTTTTGAAACGTTTCGACCCAATCAAGAAGATATCGTCAATGATATACTTAAGGGTCAAGATGTTTTTGCATTACTACCAACGGGAGGAGGCAAATCATTATGCTACCAACTTCCCGGACTCGTTAAGGATGGACTTACCATAGTAATCTCACCACTGATCTCATTGATGCAAGATCAGGTAAAACAATTAAACGAAAAAGGAATTAAAGCTACGTGCATATATAGTGGTTTAAGTTATAGAGAAATTGATACTGCCCTGGATAACGTTAGATTTGGAGATTATAAATTCCTTTATGTATCACCAGAAAGAATACAAACTCGAATATTCATCGAGCGTTTCAAGCTCATGAACATCGCCTTGATTGTAGTTGATGAAGCCCATTGCATTTCTCAATGGGGTCATGATTTTAGACCAGCCTACAAAAAAATCAACGAATTAAGAACACATAAGCCAAATGTCCCAATCGCTGCATTTACCGCAACGGCAACGAATCAAACAAAAACCGACATTATTCAGCAACTAGAGTTTAGAAAATTGGCTACTCACGAAGCCCCTTTCACAAGAGAGAATATCGCCTACAGAATCTATCATTCTGAAGCAAAATCTAGTCGAATTATAGAGTTTTGCTCATCAGTAAAAAACAGTACTGGAATTGTATATTGTCAGACAAGAAAATCAGTAAAAGAACTAACAAAGCTACTTTATCGAGAAAAATTATCATGTGGCGCATATCACGGTGGTATGTCAAAAGAAGAAAGAGAAAAGTCTATGGTGAGCTGGATGTCGGGTTCTACAAAAATAATGATTGCTACAAACGCATTTGGAATGGGGATCGACAAGTCCGATGTTCGATTTGTTATTCATTATGAAATAAGTGATTCTATTGAGGCTTATTTTCAAGAAGCGGGTCGCGCAGGGAGAGATCAAAAAAATGCCATAGCATTGGCTTTTTTTAATCAAGAAGATTTAGATCGACTAGAAAAAAATCCAGTTATAAAATTCCCGCCTGCCGAAATGGTGAAAAAAGTATACACGACAATGTGCTCCAAATTAAAAATCGCCTATGGTTCAGGTAAAGATGAGGTTCATGAGCTTGAGTTAAAAAGTCTATGTGAAGCGAGTAAATTAGATGCGCTTGTTGTTTTTAACAGCCTTAAACTCCTTGAATTAAATGGGATGATTTCAGTATCGGATGGATTCTATAATCCCACAAGAGTTAAAATTATGGTTGAAATGACCACCTTATATGATTTTGAGGTTCATCATGAAAAGCTTAAACCACTCACCCAGTATTTGATCCGAAAACTACCAGGCATTTTTGAGAACTACAAAAAGATTGATCTCAATCAAATTTCAGCATTCCTTAAAACAGATAAAAAAACACTTCACGAAAAACTTGGCAACCTTCAAAAACTTGGCATTATTGATTACATCCCATACTCCAAACAACCAAGTATATCTTTTTTATTAGAAAGGCCACCAAATGACGCATTTATAATGTTTCCAGAAATTTATGGCAAACGAAAAAGAAACCAAATAAAACAAAATAAAGCTGTTGTACAGCTCCTTACAGGACGAGAATGCAATGCCAAATTTGTTCTTAAGTATTTTGATCAAGTTACCACAGATTGTGGAACTTGCAATCATTGTGTTCAGAAAAACCAGAACTACAAAAACTCAGAGAAAAAACTATTGGAATTATGCCGTAAAAAAACCACTATATCATGGCTGATGAATCTCACGGGGATGCCTGAAAAGAGTATTAATAAATTTGTGAATGACGCACAAAATGAGGAGCTCATTCATATCAATGGGAGATGGATTCAGAAAAATGAGTAAATTAAGATTCATTTAAGACTTTTAACATGTCATTATCACTTTTTGCACTCGCTATTGCTCCAGGAATTGCCATTTCAATGTATATTTATTTTAAGGACAAACACGAAAAAGAACCATTAAAATTACTTGTTATTAGTTTTGTTTTGGGAGTCCTAAGTGTTATTCCAACAACGGTCCTATCACTAATTGGAAATTACTTTTTTGACTTCAACCCCAGAAGCAGTTCCTTTTATTTTTCTCTCGTTTCTTGCGTGGTTGGAATAGGGCTCATAGAAGAATATAGTAAATTTATTTTCGTCAGGTACTACACCTATAAAAAAGAAGATTTTAACGAGCCCTTTGATGGTATTGTATACTGCGTAATGGTATCTATGGGATTTGCAACTATTGAAAACATACTTTATGTATATGAAGGAGGACAAGCTGTGGCATGGACAAGAATGTTTACGGCTGTACCGATGCATGCCATATTTGCAATTATCATGGGGTATTACATGGGAATTCAGAAGTTTTACAATAAAAAGAACTATGCATTGATCGGGCTCTTTTACGCTTCTATCCTACACGGTGTTTATGATTTTGTAATTATGAATCCTGGAATTTCTGCAGAAATTCAATGGCTTGGTTTTTTAGCTTGTATTATTTTTGGAGTTCGGGTGGCACGTAAATCAATAAAGCTTCACCAAGACAATTCTCCATTTAAAGCGAGCTGATTATTCGTCTCCCTCACAAGGGATCAACGTGCCATCTTCAGCATAACAACGGTAACCGGAGGGCTGCCCGTCAAGATATTCAATTTCAATCTTCATGTTTCCGCTAGGATACCATTCCTGACTTGTTCCAATCGCGAAACCTTTATCATAAGTCACCTCAATACTTCGGCTACCATCTTCATAAAAGGACTTGGCAATCCCTTGTTCAATGCCACTAATAAGCATAACAGTATATTCAATTTGCCCATTCTCAAAGTAAAAAGTAATTCTTCCATTCGGTAATCCTTCTTTAAAAATCAATTCTTTCTGTAATTGACCCGAATCATACCATATTTGAGAAAGACCCTCAGCCTTACCCTCAAGGTAAACTGTTTCGGCTTGTTTATTCCCTGATTCGTACCAGCTTTTACTCTTCCCGTCTAAAACTCCTTTTTTAAAAGATTCTTCTACCCTCCTCTGCCCATTTTTAAACCATTGTTTAGACAAACCATCCGAAAGACCTTCATGAAGAGTCAAAAGCGAGCTAAGCTCTCCAGTTTCATAGCAAACTTTTATTGCACCTGTATAACTATCTGGTACTTCATCAATATAATTGACACTCAAGGCATCCACTTTATCACATTTAGGCGCCTTCTTTTGTGTCATTGCATAGGAAGATAAAAAAAGAAATAAGAATAATAAATGAGCTGCTTTCATAGAGAATATTTGAATTTTAGACGAATTTGGAATAAATAGAGTTGCACTCGAATATAAAATTTAAATTTAAAAATTGCCTAACAATATTAAATCTAGAATTTTAATAATAGAATTTAAGCATAAAGCCTAAGGTGTTCCCTATAGGCAATCTGGACCTTCGCAAGATACTACACTTCTATTTACGATGACTTCGGTTTTACGAAGCTCTCCCTTTAAACCATAAGTCATTCTCGTCAAATCTATAACACCATTCTTGTTTACTTCTTGAGAAAACATTGTTTGATCTTCTCTGAAATATTTTGTATTCACTTGCTTTCCTTCAACATAAAGAACTATGATTTGTAAAGTACCTTTATCAGTGTAGATATAATGTTCTCCATCAAAACTTTTATTAGATAACCTAGCCTTGGATTTAAGTTGTCCGTTTGGATAACATTCCTTAACAACACAAACTGTATCTTCAGGAAATTTCCCTGGGTTCAACCATTTCATCTCAAGCCCTTCAACATCTTCACATTTTGGAGCATTGAAAAATTCTCCTTCATATATAAATAATTCTGGCGAATCTACAATTTCTGTTTTTGCCTCATTAGAAGAATCACCTCCACCACAAGAGATAAATGAAGGTAGAATCAATAAAAATGATAATATCCTCATAATTTTATTTTAATTTATG
>CAJQPH010000068.1 GCA_905480165.1 uncultured Flavobacteriales bacterium | reverse complement strand
TCAGGGTTTGTGATTAATAATCTTTATAACATACATATGAAAAAATCTATTTATCTGTTTATCGGTATGACATTTACATTTTCAATGTCTGGAATGTCACAGTTACCAAACCTAAAAAAAGGATTAGAGAAAACAGGGATTTCTATTCCTGGAAATAAATCACTTAGTGAAAAAGAGGTGGGTGAAGGCCTTAAAGAAGCCCTAAATAATGGAATAGAAAAAGGCGTTAATAAACTTTCTAAACCAGATGGTTATTTTAAAGATGATCAAATCAAACTTTTTCTCCCGCAGGAAGCTAAACAGGTAGAGTCAAAACTTCGAAAACTGGGGCAAGGCAAAAAGGTTGATGCAGCTATCGAATCAATGAACAGGGCAGCAGAAGATGCCGCCAATAGCTCAAAGGAACTATTTATTGCGGCGATTAAAAATCTAAGTCTCAATGATGTTATGAGCATACTCAATGGAGAAGAAGATGCTGCAACATCTTACCTGAGCGCTCAAACCAGAAACGGTTTGGTCGAAAAATTCAAGCCGGTTATTAAAACCTCCTTAGATAAAGTAGGCGCAACGCAGCATTGGGAAACTCTTTTCACGGCATATAATAAAATACCGATGGTCCAAAAAGTAAATCCGGATTTGGTAGATTATACAACTGAAAAGGCCATTGAAGGTTTGTTCATTCAAATCGCAAAACAAGAATTAGAGATTAGAAATAATCCCGCAGCAAGGGTTTCCGATTTACTTAAAAAAGTATTCGGATAAAAAGCTTTATCTTTGGTTTCTAAACATACTCCAATGAAGCATTCTTATTTTTTACTTTCAATCATTACTTTTTTAGGGTTTTCTTCGATTGCTCAAAACTTTACCTTCAACCCGGCTCAGCATATTGATGAGGAAATTCAAGAAGAAAATTACTCTTCACATGGAATTTCACTCATTACAACGGACCTGAGTCCGATACAATTCCAATGGTCTCTTATCGAAAACACATTGCCAGAAGAATGGTCTTATTCTCTTTGCGACTTGGGAGGTTGTTATGTTGGTATGCCTGGAGAGGGAACCATGAGTGCAATAACAGAACAAGAAGCTTTAGATGGAGTAACAGCATTCTTGAAACTAAATATCACGGCATCCACCTTTTACGGTGAGGGGGATGTTAGCTTCTATGTTTATGAGTCAGGAAATCAGGCATTTGGGGATACGATTTCTATGCATCTTACTTGGACAAATCCATCCAGTAGTATTATTGAAAACAGCTTAAGCAGTATTGAGGTGTTTCCTAATCCGGCTAATCGATATATTAATTTCACCAACTTTAGCCAGGCAGGAAAAGTTGAGATTTTGACGATGAATGGACAGCTTGTCTCTATTTTGGAAAACGATGGATCGACTGCGGAAATCGATTTAATAAACTTGCCTGATGGTGTCTATTTTGCAAAAATCACGAATGCATCGGGAGAGAGCGTAATCAGAACCATTGTAAAATCCATTCAGTGATTTATTTGATTAAACCATTTGATAAATTAATTTCAATGGTCTTTTTGAAAGCAAGTGCAATTTTATTTCTTTGTATTACAACTGCCTTTAATTCTTTTTCAGGACAAATATCTGACACCATTTATATCAACTCAGGGACGCTTCAAACATTCAATGGAAGCAGTTTGCCCTACAAATGCTTCAATTCATCAAGTGTTTTTGACAAAAGAAATGCTATTTTGTCGTATTCCATTTCAGACACTGTTTCTTTAACGGTTTTCAATAATGATATAATTCCTCATCGAATTAGCAGCATTGAGTTAGGTATTGAATCAGGATTAATTCCTCCCGGAATGAATGAAACGGTGTCTATTCATTCAGCAACTTCAGGAACCTTTATCTATCATGATTCAGAGAATTATCCAAATAATAAAATCTTAGGTCTTGCAGGAATGATTGTTTTTAGAAATAACAGTTCGGCCTCATTTTATTGGAATTTAAAAGAGCTAGACACGCTATGGATTAATGACATCTCTTCGAACAATCAGCTAAGTTCAGAATACAACCCGAAATTCTTTTTAATCAACGGAAATCACAACCCAGATATTATTGGGGATTCTTCAGCAAGGATTGTTGGGAATGTTGGGGACACCATACACATTCATATCGCAAATACAGGGAATTCTATCCATTCTATCCATTTTCATGGGTACCATCTAAAAGTGGAGCAATCCTCAGAACACCCGGGCCATGAGGGACGAATAAAAGATACTTTCCCGATTAACCCTATGGAAGTTTTGACATTAGAGTTGGTTCCGCATCAGTCAGGAGAATACCCTGTACATGACCACAATTTAATTGCAGTTACAGGGGCAAATATATATCCAAACGGGATGTTTTTAACTATGCTAATTGAGCCATAATGACGAGAAGAATACTTTTTTTAGTTTTTTTAACGGGCTCATTTATATCCCTTGGACAACAAGTAGTGAATCATCAGCTAATTGCAAGAAATTTAGGTGAAAAAGAGATGCATGATGGTGTGGTTTTACGCACTTTTGGGTTTGCTCAGAGCTTTAGTGAGCAGCCCCCGATTCCTGGACCTACCTTGTATGCAAATGAAGGAGACAGTGTGGTTTTGGATTTGTTTAACGTGTCTCAAGGAGCTCCACACACCATCCACTTACATGGTTTAGATGTCAATCAAGAAAATGATGGAGTACCACATTTATCTTTCGAGGTTCATCATATGGAGCATGGATATTATTATTTTGTCGCACCTCATCCGGGTACTTACTTTTATCATTGCCATGTCGTTTCAACGATTCACGTTCAGGCAGGGATGTATGGAGTTTTTATTGTAAAACCTGCTGATGGAAGCAACATAACATGGGATGGAGGATATCCCTATAGTCAAGAGAAGCTCTACACCATGTCAGAAATGGATCCATTGTGGCATGAAGATTCAGTTATGGAGCACGACCATGATACAACTCAAACTATTCATGAGGTTTCTATACCAGAATATCACCCGAGCTATTTTCTTGTTAATGGACAAAGTGAGCAACAACTATTAGAACCAGATATTGCTTTGCAAACCGCAAAGGAGGAGGTTTCTTTTTTAAGAATGGCTAATATTGGCTACTTGGCCAATAGAGTTACTTTTCCCGAGGAACTCAATGCTAAAATTATTAGTACCGACGGGAGACCAATTGTGAATCCTGAAATTTCCGACACCTTATGGATTAGCCCAGGTGAACGGTATGGGGTTTTAATCGAACCCATTGTTGACTTAATTGATTCAATAGAGATCTCATATGTAAATATGAACACACTCACTAGTGAGGAAATTCAATATGTTCCTGTTTTGGTGAGTGGAACAAACGGACTCAATGAGGCTTTAATTAAAAGAACTTTTGAGCTTTATCCAAATCCTTCTGCAGACCAATTTTATATAAAAAGTGGGGGAGAGCCGTATGATGGAATTAAAATTTATGATGCCATGGGTAGACTGGTTCATGTGGAAAATCACAATTATATGGATACAGAAATAATGGATATTAATATGGATGTGGCTAAAGGGATTTACACGGTTGAAATACTCTTAAATCGAGCCATTTTAGATACATTAAAATGGATTAATAGATAATCCTTTAAAAACCGATAAAATCAACCAAAACCCCTGTAAAATTCATTTTTTTGGCTGATTTTGAATGAGTTTTAGTGATTTTTTCTGTTTTTTATAATAAAACAGAAAAATATTAGATGGGCTGAATATAAATTCCTTTTTTTGTCATTTTATCAAAATAAAAAGCTTTAGGGCAAAAAAGTGTCTTTTTTAACAAAACTTGTCCATTTTCACACAAAAATCATTAAAATTAGATATCAATGGTTTCCCCAATTTCAGGTAGATGAATTTGAATTCCTTTTGATTCAAAAGCTGAGCGAGCATTATCTTTATTCATTTCAATAATCGGAAAGGTATCATAATGACACCCGATAATGTTTTTACATTCTATAAAGCTCGTAGACATGACCGCCTCCTCGATACCCATAGTGAAATTATCTCCCATAGGTAATGCCGCCCAATCTAATTTTGGACACATCAACGGAATGAGCTTCATGTCATAAGTGAGTGCAGTGTCACATGCCATATAGAAGCAATTGGTGTCATTCCAGATAACAAATCCACCGGGATTACCTCCATAAGTTCCATCAGGAAGAACTGATGAATGTATAGCGCTCACATATTTAACGGTTCCAAAGTCGAATGTATGTTTGCCTCCATGATTCATGGGGTGCCCCTTAACTCCCTTAGGCTCATACCAAGAGATGATTTCAAAATTTGAAATTATCGTTGCGTCACATCGTTTCGCAATGGATTCAGCATCCAAAATGTGATCTTGATGGCCGTGAGAAAGCAATATGTAATCCGCTTCAATAGTGTTTACATCTATGTGTGCTGCTAGACCGTTTCCAGATATAAAAGGATCAAATAAGAGTTTCTTGCCACCAAACTCTACGAGAAATGTGTTGTGGCCATAATAGGTTACGTTCATAAGTAATAGTCTTTACTCAAATATACAGAATTAAATGTAAAAACTACTTACTTCCAGCCTGTTGACTCTTTGCCATCCTTAACCTCGATTCCTGCATTTTTTAATCCATCACGAATCAAATCAGAGGTATCCCAATCTTTATTTACTCTTGCCTTTTGTCTTAATTCGAGAACCAAGTCCATTACAGGGCCAAGTCGATCATCACCAGAATCAGAATTGAATTTTAAACCAAGAACGTCAAGTAAAAAACATTTCATTTCACTCAATAGAAAATCCTTGTCCCCAGCATTTATTGTTTCCTTGTTGTCTTTTATCAGGTTTATTTTTTTAACGGCATCAAATAAATTTGCAATCAGAATAGGCGCGTTAAAATCATCGTTCATTGCATCGTAAAACCCTTGAATACAAAGGGGAATGCTGAAGGATGAGGTATCACTAACAGGGACGCTTTCAAGGAGCGAAATCGCATCGGTTAATCTTTCGAATCCCTTTTCGGCAGCGTTTAAAGCGTCTTCAGTTAGGTCAAGAGTACTTCTGTAATGTGATTGCATCATAAAAAAACGAATGACTTGTGGCGAGTAAGCTTTTGAAAACAATTCGCTTGTACCTTCAACAATTTCTTTGGGTAGGAAAAAGTTTCCCAATGATTTGCTCATTTTTTTTCCATTCACATTGAGCATGTTGGCATGCATCCAGAAATTTGCTGGTGATTTGCCCGTTGCACCACAGCTTTGAGCAATTTCATCTTCGTGATGGGGAAATTTGAGGTCTAATCCTCCACCGTGAATATCAAAAGTTTCACCCAGATACTTGGTACTCATAGCGGTACATTCAATATGCCAACCTGGATTTCCATCTCCCCAAGGAGACCTCCATATTTGCATATCGTTGTCTTGTGCTTTTTTCCATAACGCGAAATCTGCAAAAAATCTTTTCTCCTCTTGAGCATTAAGCGCTCGAGTATCATTTTCTAATTCATCGACCTTTCTTCTACTTAACTCTCCATATTTATAAGATTGCATGTAGCTTTTTACATCAAAGTAAACTGAGCCATTCTTGACATATGCAAACCCATTTTCAATGATTTTCTCGATGATTTCAATTTGCTCTTGAATATGACCAGTGGCTGTAGGCTCAATAGATGGAGGCAATAAATTATAAGTTTGATTTAATTCTTGAAACTTTAAATTGTATTTGTAGACTATTTCTAAAGGCTGAACCTGCTCCATTCTTGCGGCTTTTCCAATGCTGTCTTCCTGATCTCCGGCGCTGTTTGTTATATGTCCCGCGTCAGTAATATTTCGAACGTATTTAACCTGATATCCGGAATGAAGGAGAAAACGATAAATAAGATCAAAATTGATGAATGTCCTCATGTTCCCCATATGTGGTTCGCTATATAGAGTGGGCCCACAGACGTACATTCCAACCATGTCATTATGTATGGGTACGAAAGCTTCTTTATTTCCTGATAAAGTGTTGAATATAAAAAGCTGCTTTTTGTTAGAGTTATTCATTTTATTGGCTGAAGTAATAGCAAATGTAGAAAAACCTCAATAGAATAGTCCAATAAGAACAAAAAAAGAGGGCCTTCGCCCCCTTTTCTAACCTAAACTACTAAATATGAAAACAACTCGTCATTTATTGACTTGTTATTATACCTAACGCAACAGGATTAAATTCATTACACCCGTTAACATTTATTTAACATAAGTTGGCATGATTCATGAAATGATACTTAATAGATTTGATAAAAACCATTCTTAATTTAGATTAAGAATAATTAATTACGAATAACTTAAGTTTGTTAAAATATAAAAACGAAAAACTGAAACTAATGAGAAAAGAAATATTATTTGTGCTGATTTTAATTTTAAATAGCACCATCCTAATTGGGCAAAAAGAATCAAATTGGAAACCGGACATTACGCACTCCAATTTTGGTTTTAAAGTATTACACAAAGGAGTATCCTTTACGGTGGGAGAGTTTAGGGAGTTTGATATAGACATGACTTCGAATGGATCTGGATTTTTGAATGCTCAAATTGAATTGTCTATAGATGCAGCTTCTATTAATACAGCAAATGATTCAAGAGACAATCATTTGCGTTCAGCTGACTTTTTCGAAACTGAAAAATATCCAAAGATTACCTTTAAAAGTAAAAACATAAAGGCCAATGGAGAAAATGCATATATTGTAACAGGTAATTTCACAATGCATGGTGTTACAAAAGAAATAGATGTACAAATGAAGCATAATGGTACGGTTCAGTCTAGAGAAAGCCAGCTTGCTGGATTTTATTTTACAACAACCGTCAACAGAATGGATTTTGGAGTAGGCCCTGAGTTACCGATAGCAAATGTTGCCGCAGAGGTTGAACTTCATGCGGAAATAGAAATGATAAAAGAATAAATATGAAAAAGATTGGAATGATTGCAGTAATGTTCTTTGTTGGTTTAGCATTGAACGCCCAAGACAATAACAATATTGATACCTATAAAGTAGCATTTTACAGTAAAGATGCTACAGGAGTTTTCAAAGAAATGACAGGAAAAGTTATCAGTAGTGAAGTGGTTAAGTCTGACTCTATTTTGGGTCTTCAGTTTGATCTAAACATAAAAGTGGCGTCGATCAACACGGGTAATGGTGTACAAAACAAGCACGCAAAGAGTTCGGAGTGGTTTAATGCTGAAAAATATCCAACGATTAATTTTGTGTCTTCATCAGTGTATAAAACTGAAAAAGGTATTTTTGCCAAGGGGAAGCTTTCCATTCGCGGGATAAGTAAAGACGTGATTATTCCAATTGAAATTAAAACAACGGATTTAAAAACCATTTATAAAGCGCAGTTTTCAGTTAATAGAATGAAATATCGTTTAGGGCCTGAAAACAAAGTGTCACGAAACATAAAAATAATAGCTGGAGTGTCTGTGAAAAAATAAAATATGATAAAAAAATACGTTTACTTTCCGTTAAGCGCTGGACTATTTGCAAGTATTGTAACGGTGCTGTTTTCTTTTGCCTATGAGAGTGCAACGGCTATAGAGGGGGAGCAATTGGATTCTTTAAGAGAGGCCATACCGATGAGTCATTTAATTATTGCTCCAATTGTTGGTTGCCTTCTGGCTTCGGCGGGCTATTTTCTAGCCAAAAGAGTAATGCCGCGTATTGGACCCTTTCTTTTTTATTTTTTATTCGCAGGAATTTCTATTTTCACGTGCTTTGGAATATTTACAGTTTACGGTCTACATGAAGAAATTATTTACACCATTTATGGATATGCGATGCCTATGCATTTTTTCCCATTCCTCAGCTGGGTGACTTTCAAGACACTTTTTTTTCCAGATCAAAAATAAAAGCCCCGTAGATACAACGAAATTGTTCTTTTTACGTTATTATATACACAGTATATAAAAAACGTGTTGAGAAAAATTTTAATAATCATATTCATAAGCGCTTTTGGGAATTCCTATTCTCAATTGCTGACGGGAACATCAATGTCTCCTCTTGCCCTTGTTCAGAATGTTTTGCTTGGTCAGGGAGTTACCGTATCGAATATTTTATATAACGGCAGCCCTGTTGCTTTGGGTTCTTTTCAAGCGACAAATACCGTTTTGGGGATTGATGAGGGCATTGTGCTTACTACAGGAACAGTAATTGACAATGGCAATGGTCCTCAAGGCCCAAACAATCAAACTGGTGCTGGGGTAGACAACAACATTGGAGGATCAGCTTTACTATCAGGACTCATTGGTTCAACACAAACGTATAATGCGGCAATCCTTGAGTTTGATTTTATTCCCTATTCAGATACCGTTCGTTTTAAATATGTTTTTGGTTCTGATGAATACCCAGAATTTGCCCCACCAAATAATTCCGGTTTCAATGATGTTTTTGGCTTCTTTATTTCTGGCCCAGGAATACCAGGAATACAGAATATTGCACAACTTCCAAATGGTGGAGGAGTTGTATCGATTAATAATGTAAACGTTAATAATAATTCTCAGTATTTTAATTTTAATGGTGATGGAAGTATGTCTCCATATGATTCGAATCCTATGTATATTCAATATGATGGGTTTACAGATGTCTTAGAAGCAGTATCTCAGGTTCAATGTGGTCAAACTTATCATTTGGTTATCGCAATAGCTGATGTTGGTGATGGAGAATGGGATTCGGGGATTTTTCTTGAAGCAAATAGCTTATCCTCATTAACCCCTGTTGACATTACATACGAGCTTTCAAATGAGATCTATTCAGAACCTAATTGGATTGCTGAAGGATGCGTTACAGCTACCGTAACTCTTGAAAGAGAGGCGAATTTGGGAACGAGCTTAACCGTGCCTATAGACGTTTCAGGTTCGGCAACAGATATTCTTGATTATTCCGGCATCCCGACATCTATTACCTTCAATCCGGGAGAGACGCAGGTTTCTTTCACAATAGACGTTGTTTTGGATGGAATTGTAGAAGGTCAGGAAAACATTGTTCTTGATTTCCCTCTATCAGATCCATGTGGTAATATTACCCCAGTAACCATCGAATTATTTATTCAAGATATTGAAGAGGTTTCGGTTGAAATAAATAATCCTGAGGTTTCATGTCCGGGAGAGAATATTGTCTTAACGACAACGGTTTCTGGAGGAGTGTCTCCCTACTCGTACCTTTGGAGTGACAACTCAACTCAAAATAACATCAGTATTGTACCCACATCAACGGGGGAGTATTTTGTCGAAGTAACTGACGACTGCCTGAATCAGACAGCATATGATACCGTTCTTGTTTCAGTACCTGAATACGATCCCATCACCCTTTCCACGACACCTGATATTGTTGAGATATGCCCCAATATTAGTCAGTATCTTCAGGTAGATGTTTTGGGAGGCACAGGTAATTATGTTTATGCTTGGACTGATGCTTCAAATCAAATGATTTCTACTACTGATTCGGCATATATTTCTCCAGGCTTCTCAACTTTCTTTGTGGTAACTGTAAGTGATGAATGTGGAACTTTTGCAACCGACACGATCAATTATACGGTTTCAAGCCCTCCTTTAGAAGTTATAGGTAGTCCAACGGTCTATTTATGCCCTGGAGATTCAACGATTATTTCAGTTGAGGCATCAGGGGGATTTGGTTCCTATCATTATTATTGGACCCATAATGGAGATACAACAAATCAAGTATGGGTTACGCCCTTCTCAACATCTAATTATCAGATTCAGGTTTCTGATGATTGCCAAACCTTCAGTGTGTCAACGTCTATTCAGGTTGTTGTAGTTAAACCAGACGCAAACTTTACTATAATTAGTGAACCCCTTGTTGAGAACCTACCGATTTCTTTTCAGAACCTTACGAGCAATGGTTATGTTTATCAATGGTATTTTGGTGATGGTGGATATTCTGAAGATATTCATCCTAATCATGTGTATGATGCGCCAGGAATATATGAAGTCACATTGATTGCTACGGATACAAAAGGGTGTATTGACAGTATTACGCTTCCGATTCAAATTTATAAAGAGTTTTATATCTATATCCCCAATGCGTTCATCCCAGATGGAGATCGATTCAACGAGGTTTTTTCAGGCAGTTTTATTGGTGTAAAGGAAATTAATATGGAAATATATAACCGCTGGGGACAAATACTATTTAGCACAAATGACCTTAATTTTGAATGGGATGGAACCTTTAAAGGGAAAAAAGTGCAGAACGGAACCTATGTCTGGAAATTAATTTATCTTCCTGAAGATAGAAATGACCGTGAATATTTCACCGGACATGTCACGATTTTAGATTAATTCGCTATAACAAACCAAGGTGGTAAAGGGCAAAAATGTCCATAGTAATCGCAACACTAAAGTGTAAAGCAACTCCAGTGAGTATAGAGTTTTTCCTAAGGCTTAAATACCCTAAAATTACTCCGGCAAATATCGCACCGATGGTCTCTAGAAAAGGCTTTTGAAAATGAATCATGCAATAAGGGATAATCATTACAAGTACGCTGTAATCTCCAATTTCTTCTTTTAGGCCATGCACTACAAACCCTCTAAAGAAAAATTCTAGTGAAACAAATTGAAGAAAGTAAAAAAGCTCCCAAATCAAGAGGTTTGGATAAATTTGATCGGCATTTGCGGGACGGTAAAAAGGATACTTAATTAGAAACGATTCTTGGGTGGAAACCCAAAAAACCAGAGGGAACATGAAACAAAAAAAGGCAATAAAGATTTTAAGATCTTTATTTAAATCGTCTGATAATTTCCACCCAAAATCTGATATTCTTTTATTTATAAAAAACTTGATCGCAATCACAGGAATAATAAGATAAAAGAACACTCTGCAAGTCGTCCAATAAATGAGATCGAATAACTGCTTGTCGTTGGTGTTATTTCTTAATTCTGTGAAATAATTAGCCAAAGAATCTAGATGAATTATTTCAAGAAAGGAGATGAGTTGGTCAAACCCCGTAAGGTACTTGATACAAACCAAACACAGTGCAGCGAGAACAATAACGACCAATGCTTTTTTACTCACATTGGGCGCTGGTGTTATAGAAAGACTTTTTATAAGTGAATTTTTAATACGCTTTATCCTCAGATTAATCATTTGAAATAATCTCGTAAAGCTCATTG
The DNA here is from genome assembly GCA_905480165.1 of uncultured Flavobacteriales bacterium. GTDB lineage: Bacteria > Bacteroidota > Bacteroidia > Flavobacteriales_D > Crocinitomicaceae > UBA952. Next base: position 449 of record CAJQPH010000068.1, on the reverse strand, counting down.
AGGTTGGGAGAGATAATCACTTCAATTCTCCTGTTTTTTGCTTTTTCAGTATCAGATATCGGATAAAACTCCCCTCTACCTGCCGCCATTAATTGAGTCGGGTCTACGCCAGAATTTGCCAGAATGATTTCCACAACAGACGTCGATCGAAGAACAGAAAGCTCCCAATTATTTTTTGGTGCTGTTGCTCTTGTGAGTTTATCAGAGTCTGTATGCCCCTCAACAACAATTTCTAATTCTTTTTCTGTCTCTAATACTTGCCCGAGTTGAATGAGTGCATTTACCCCTTCAGCCTCAACCGTTGTGCTTCCTGAACGAAATAAAAGTTTTTCTTCTAGACTTACATATATGCGTCCGTTTTTCTGTTCAACGGTCAGTCCCTGACCTTCAAATCCTTGTAAGGCTTTTGCTACGCGATCTTTTAACAATCGGATTCCATCTTCTTTTTT